>CAIXSK010000267.1 GCA_903922075.1 uncultured beta proteobacterium
CGGCCCGGATCACTTCGCCGTCCACCTCGATCCGCGACAGCACCTCGTAGGCGACGATCTTGCGCGAGGCGATATCGAGAATGGGCTGGACGAAAGGCACGACGCGCCTGGCCTCGATGGCCTCGAGCACCATGACGCTGCGCTCGGTGATGTCGCGGAAGACCGAGACGACATCCTCCTCGGTCGGCACCGCGACCTGCGCCTTGCCGGCCGCCTTGGCGCGGTACATCATGTTGTCGGCGAAGAGCAGCAGGTCCTTGGCGTTGTCGGCGTGGTCCGGGAAAACCGCCAGCCCGATCGACGCCGTGCCGCGCACGCAGGCTTCCTGGGCGGTGACCACTTCCAGCGCATCGACCGCCTGGCGAATCCGCTCGGCGACCATCACCACGGCATCGATCTCGGCCTCCGGCAGGATGACCACGAACTCGTCGCCGCCGTAGCGGGCCAGGATGTCGCCATCGCGCAGGGCGCCCTGCACCTGACGGGCAAAGCGCTGCAGATAGTTGTCGCCGACGATGTGGCCGTAGTTGTCGTTGATCAGCTTGAAGTTGTCGAGGTCGATCAACAGCAAGCCGAAGCTGTAGCCGTGGCGCTGGGCGCGCCCGATCTCGTAGGAACTCAGCTCCCAGAACACGCGCTGGTTGAACAGGTCGGTCAGCGGATCGCGGGTCGCGTAGTACTCCAGGTCGCGGGTGTATTTGTAGATCGCCTTGACCGAGCCGACCAGGTTGAGCAGCGTGGACAGCACGCTCTCCATGACCAGGTAGCGCGTTTCGTCTTCCAGTACCCCGGCGTGGACGCCGATGCCGACGATACCGCCGATCTTCGGCTTGTCGACGAAGAAGGACTTGACGCGCAGCGCCACCTCTGCCTCCGACAGGTCGATCGGATTTGCCTGGGTGTTAGAGACGTGGTGATGGATATTGCAGGCCCCGACATCGCCGAAGCTAGGCAGACTGAGCAGTTCCCGTCGGATGTGTTGTTCCATCATGGCCCGGGTACGCTCGGTCACCGGCCCGCGCCAGAAGATTTCGAGGTCGAACAACTCATCGTCGATCTTGAAAATGGAGAACAGCGTCGGCGCCGGCAGCACGCCATTGATGTCGCAGAGCAGGCGCCCGACATAATCGCGCCAGTCGCGGACCACATCGGAAGTGATGACGAATTTTTCGAGCAGGCCGATCTCGAAGGTCAGGACATCCTTGTCGATGGCGATCGCGCGCAGCTTTTCCAGCAGGCGGCCGAGCGCGGCAAACACCCGGTTCAGCTCGACAAAGCCGAGATCGTGCTCGGCAATGCTGATCTTCCGCAGATCGCCGACCGCCTCGACCTGGTCGAAATCGGCCTGCAACCCTTCGAGCGAGCCTTCGATCCGCCGCCCCACCCACCATACGGCAGCGCCAGTCAGCAGGGCGGCCAGCGGTACGAGCAGGGCAAAAGCCAGGTACAGGTCGCGCCGCGCGTCGGCCAGCAGGCTGGCGTATTCCTGGCGCACCTCGACGGCGCCAAGCACGGCGCCGACCTCGGCATTGCGATGGCAGCGCTGGCACTTGGCCTCAGCGACCAGCGGATAGATATGGCGGGCGTAGTCGGCGGTATCGCGGCGCAGCGGCTTGGCGCTGGCAAAAACGTGCTGGAGATCAGCGTCGAGCGGCGGCTGTTCGATTTCATCGTAAAGATCGACCACCACCTGGCTGCGATAAATCTGCACACTCAGTCCGGTATCCTTGCCGGCCTCGGCCATCGCATGCAGGAAGGCATCGGCCTGGCTGCGCCGCCAGCCCTGGCTCATCAGCTGGTACATCGAAGCGAAGGTGATCCGGGTCGTCGCCTCCGACGCACGCGCCGCATTGGCGCGGACGATATTGTCGAAAATGCGATCGAGCGCCCAATAGGTACCGCCGAAGAAAAGCACTGCGACGAGCGCCGAGGCGCCAAACACGAAATATTTTATTCGCATTATTTTTTCATCCTCCCAGGTACGCGTGATTATTACCGAATTTATCCGCCCCGGGGAGCGCAAAACGCAGGTGTCAGCATAAACTTCGGCGTTTTCTTCAAATCGCCGCTACCAATATTGGCGGCCGTTGTTCGGGGTTAAAATCGCCATCCATGCTGCCCGCCGCCCGCCCTCTTCTGATCCTGCTGTTCGCCCTGGCGCTGGCGGCTGCTTTCTGGCGCATTCCGGCGGCACCGCCAGCCGCCTTCACGCCGCCACCGGCCGCCCCGTCATTCCTGCCGGCCGAATTCTCCGCCGCAACGCTGGCCCGCGAAGACGGATCGGCCGGCCACCCGACCCTGACCCAGCTCCCCGACGGCCGACTGGCGGCAGCCTGGCTGGTCAGCCGCAAGGACGAAAACATCATCCGCTTCAGCCTGCTCGGCCGCGACGGCTGGCGCGAGCCGCAGGTCATCGCCAGCCGGGAAAGCACAGCCGGTGGCACCTTCGCCCACGTCGGCGAACTTGGCCAGCCGGTCCTCCACGCCGAAGGCAGCTGGCTGCACCTGTGGTACGTCAGCCGCGCACCGGGCGGCTCGATCAACCACAGCCGATCCACCGACGGCGGCAAAACCTGGTCCAAACCGACCCGCCTGCAGACCTCGCCGCTCGCCAACCAGGGCGGCGAAGTCGGCGCGCCGCCCGTGGCGCTGGCCGACGGCGGCCTGGCCCTGCCGGTCAGCCTGAAGCTGTTCGGTGGGCAAGGCGAAGTCCTGCGCCTGTCGCCGACCGGCCGGATTGTCGGCAAGACCCGCCTGCCGGCCGGTTCGACGTGGCCGCCGGCCCTGCTCGCCTGCGACGCCCAACGCGCCATCGCCCTCGTCAGCGACGCCGGCGCCATCCTGGCCGCAGAGAGCGACGACGGGGGCGTACAGTGGCAGGGCCGCGAGGCCGCACCGCTAGCCCGCTCCGACACCCCGTTCGCCGCACTGCGCCTGAAAAGCGGCCGCCTGCTGCTGGCCGGCAACGGCGCCGATGGCCGCCAGTCGCTGCACCTCTGGCTATCCGCCGACGACGGCCGGCACTGGCAAACCGCCCGGACCGTCGAAGCGGCTGCCGACGGCGCCGCCGAATTCACCGATCCGGCCCTGCTGCTCGGCCGCGACGGCCGCATCCACCTGGCCTATGGCTGGCGCCGGCAGGGCATCCGCTACGCCAGCTTCAGCGAGGCCTGGCTGGACGGAGGCGAAAAATGAACGCCGCAGCGGCCTACGGTCTGCTCGCCCACGGCATACTTTTCGGCGCCCTGGTCGCCCTGCTGCCGCTCGGCGATATGCGGGCGCGGGCCGCGCTGGCGGCCACGGCGATGGCCATGATGGTCGGCATCGCGCCGGCCATGCACGGCATTTTCGGCACGCCCTCGCTGACCCTGCTGCTCCTGGCCACGCTGCAACTGGCCGGCCAGCCGGCGCCGCTGGGCGAGCGAGCGGCACGCGGACTACTCGCCTTCGCCCTGCCGTTCTACGCGATGGCGCTCGGTCTGGGCGCCTTCGACCCCTACGCGCCGGGCTACGAGCCGTGGGCGCCGCTGGCCCTGCTGGCGCCTGTCGGCTTCATGCTGTGGTGGAAACGCCAGGATGCCTGGCTGCTGATTCTGGCGCTCGATCTCGCCGCCTACGCGGGTGGCCTGTTCGCCAATCTGTGGGACGCGCTGTTCGATCCGCTGCTGGTGCTGCTGGCCTTGGTCGTCGCAATCCGCCCGTGGGCAGCCCGGGTTATCGCGTCAAGGACTCGGTGATCAGGCGACGGATGCTGCCCGCCTCGAAAGGCTTGTCGCAGATGGCGGAAACCCCCGCCCGCTCGACGGCGGCCAGGCGTCCCATGTTCTGCTCGCTGGTCACCATCAATACCGGCACGTCGCACTGCCAGCTCTGCGTGCGGATGTATTCGGTCAGTTCGCGGCCGTCCATTTCCGGCATGTTGTAGTCGGTAATGACCAGATCGACCGTGGTCGACTGGAGCAACTCCACCGCCTCCTTGCCGTTGACTGCCTCGATGATCTTGTCGACGCCGAGGTCGGCGAGCATGCGGCGCAGGTGGCGGCGCGAGGCCAGGCTGTCGTCGACGAGCAGGATGCGCAGGTTTTCGATTTCCGCCGCATCGATGTCGGCCGGCGGGTTCAGGTAATCGGCCGCGGCATAGAGGGCGCGCGACAACTGCTGCTCGGTGAAGGGTTTGGCGACGATGCTGCAGGCGCCGGACTGGCGGACCGGTTCAAGCACCTGCGGGCGCGTTTCGCTGGATACCAGGATGAAGGGGATGGCTTCGAGCGCTTCGTCCTCGCGCATGGCGGCGACCAGATCGGTGCCCGCCATGTCGGGCAGATAGAGGCTGCTGATCACCACCAGCCCGTTGTTGCTCTCGCTCAGGTCAGCCAGCGCCGCTGCGCCGCTGTCCACGACCTTGACCGAGCGCACGCCCTGATGGGCCAGCATGCGCTCGACCAGGTGCGCCTGCATCTGCGAAGGTTCGACGAGCAGGACCGAAAGATCGGCCAGGGAGGTGGTCAGTGCCATGCGATCGCTCCGCGACGGGGAATGATCGCACTATAGCAGCGCCCCGGCCGATCTGCAGCCTCTGCCTCAGCCGCGCAAGCGGGCGGCGACTTCGGCAACGCGCTGGCCGTAGTGCCGGGCGGTCTCCAGATCGCCCGGCGGGATTTCGTCGACGCTGGCATCGGCCGGCGAACGGACGAGCAGGCCGACCGAGCCGCCCAGGTGATTGACCTCGGCGTGCGTCGCCGCCTTGGTGTTGGCCGGCAGCAGGCCGAGGCTGACCCAGATGCCGCCATGCTGCGAGGCCAGGGTCTGCAACTGGATCAGCGTCGCGCCCTTGTCGCCGACCGGGCTGGCGCTGTTGGTGAAGCCGCCGAACACCTTGTCCTGCCAGGCGCGGGGGTACCAGGCCTTGGACGAGGCATCGGCGAATTTCTTGAACTGCCAGCTCGGGCCGCCCATGTAGGTCGGCGTGCCAAAAATGATGGCGTCGGCAGCGGCCAGCTTTTCCCAGCCGCCGTCCGGCAGGTTGCCTTCGGCGTCGATGGCCAGCGCCTCGCCGCCGGCACCTTCGGCGACATGTTGGGCGACGCGCTGGGTGTGGCCGTAGCCGGAGTGGTAAACAACAACGGTTTTGTTCATGATTTTTTCCTTGGTGGTTAAGTGGTGATTCAGGCGGCCGGCGGCAGGTCGAAGAGCAGGAATTCCGACTCTTCAGCGGCCACGAACTGCAGTTCGCTTTCCTCGGCAATCTTGGCGCCGTCACCGGCGGCCAGGGTTTTGCCGTTCATTTCAAGGCGACCGTAGACCATCTGCACATAGGCCAGCCGGCCCGGCGCCAGGCGATAGTCGAGGCGCTCGCCGGGGGCCAGGATGCTGGCCCACAAGCGGGCGTCCTGGCCGATGGTCGTGCTGCCCTCGGCGCCATCCGGCGAGGCGACTAGCCGCCAGCGGCCGCGCATCTCGTCCTCGGGCAGCGCCTGCTGCTCGTAGCTGGCCGGCGTGCCATGCTGCGCCGGCTCGATCCAGATCTGCAGCAGGTGCGTTTCCTGATCGGCCAGCGGGTTGGCCTCGCTGTGCAGGATGCCCTGGCCGGCGCTCATGCGCTGCACTTCGCCGCGCCCGATGATGCCGCCGTGGCCCAGGCTATCCTTGTGCTCCAGCGCGCCGGACAGGATGTAGGTGACGATCTCCATGTCGCGGTGGCCGTGCCGGCCGAAGCCGGTATTCGGCGCGATGCGATCTTCGTTGATGACGCGCAGGGCGCCCCAGCCCATTTCGGCCGGGTCGTGATAATCGGCAAACGAAAAGCTGTGGCGGGCGACCAGCCAGCCGTGGTCGGCAAAGCCACGTTGGTCGGAAGGGCGAACCTGGATCATTGCAGACTCCTTGTGAATTGTTGATACTGCTTTGGCCTCATGTTAATCAAGGCGTTCAATCAATAACAGCGAACAATTTTCGCCAATTCGTTTAATATTTTTCATATGAAGATTTCGCTCGATTTGCTGCAGATACTCGATGCCATCGACCGCCATGGCAGCTTCACCGCCGCCGCCGGCGCGCTGCACCGCGTGCCGTCGGCCTTGTCGCACGCCATCGCCAAGCTGGAGTGCGACCTCGGCGCCACGCTGTTTCGCCGCGAAGGGCGCCGCGCGACGCTGAACGAAGCCGGGCGCACGCTGCTTAATGACGGCCGCCACCTGCTGCGCGCCGCCGACGAGCTCGAACGCCGGGTGCAACGGATCGCCAACGGCTGGGAGGCAGAGCTGCGCATCGCCATCGATGCTGTGATTCCGGTTGAGCGCCTGTTCCCGCTGCTCGGCGAGTTCTATGCCGCCGGCCACGGCACGCAGATCCGGCTGAGCGGCGAAGTGCTCGGCGGCACCTGGGATGCGCTGGCCACCGACCGGGCCGACCTGGTCATCGGCGCCCCCGGCGACATGCCCTCGCGCAGCGGCATCGCCAGCCGCCTGCTGTGCACGCACAGCGATTTCGTCTTCGCCATCGCGCCGCAGCATCCGCTCGCCGCCTGGCCGGGCCAGATTCCGAGCAGTGAACTGCGATGTCACCGGGCAGTCGTCGTCGCCGATACCTCGCAGGAACTCGACGCCCGCAGCATCGGCCTGCTCGATGGCCAGGACATCCTGCGCGTCCCCGATCTGCGCGCCAAGGCCGGCGCCCAGGTAGCCGGCCTCGGCGTCGGCCACCTGCCGCGCTGGCTGGCCGAACCGGAAATCGCCGCCGGCCGCCTGATCGAGAAGACGGTCGAGGCGCCCCGCCCGGTGCTGCCGCTGCACATCGCCTGGCGGACGCGCCATGTCGGCCTGGCCCTGCAATGGTTCCTCGACGCGCTTTTGAAAAATGAGCAAAAAAAGGCGCTGACCGTAGGATTGTGAGCCCCTGCCCTCTCCCGCTGGCCGGCAGAGTAGGCGAGAATGGCAAATCCATAACCAGCCTAAATTCCCCGGAGACCTCCCCCATGCAACGCTACGAATTTCGCCCGAGCACGCCCGATGCACCGCTGCAACTGACCCGCTTCAACCCGGCGCCGCTCGGCGACACCGAAGTCGCCGTCGCCATCAAGGCCGTTTCGCTGAATTACCGCGACCTGCTCGCCGTCCGCAACACCTATTTCTCGCCGATCCCCGATGGGCGCGTACCCTGTTCCGACGGCGCCGGCGAAGTCGTCGCCGTCGGCAGCAAGGTCAGCCACCTGAAGGTCGGCGA
>CAIXSK010000268.1 GCA_903922075.1 uncultured beta proteobacterium
GCCAGTTGCCTGCTCTGTGGTGACGACAGCGGCAGCGCCTTGCTCTGCCTGCCGTGCACCACCGATCTGCCGACGCTTCCGGCGCATGCCTGCCCGATCTGCGCCGACCGGACCACCCACGGCGAGCGCTGCGGCGCCTGCCTGAAAGACCCACCACACTTCGACCGGACGATAGCGCTGTTTCGCTACGATTTTCCGGCCGACCGCATCATCCACGCCCTGAAATACGGCCATCAACTGGCGGTCGCCAAGTGGTGCGGGCAGCGACTGGCCGAACGACTCGCTGCCGAGACCTTCGACCTCATCCTGCCCTTGCCGCTGCACCCCGAACGCCTGCGCCAGCGCGGCTTCAACCAGTCGGCGGAGATCGCCCACGAATTTGAAAATTGCCCCTTTTTTCCGGCCGACCGTAGCATTCTGCTGCGCACGCGCCCGACCACGCCGCAGGCCGAGCTGGCCCCCAAGGAACGCCGCAAGAACGTGCGCGGCGCCTTCGAATGCCGCGCCGATCTGAGCGGCAAGCGCGTCCTGCTGATCGACGACGTGCTGACCACCGGCGCCACGGCCAACGAATGCGCCCGCGTGCTGAAGTTGCACGGCGCCGCGTCGGTCACCGTGGCGGTGATCGCCCGTGCGCTCAGAGACTGATTCCGTGCTTTAATCCGCCCCTTTGATCGCAGGAAGCCCGCGTCGTGTTCGCCGTCGTTCTCTACCAGCCGGAAATCCCGCCCAACACGGGCAACATCATCCGCATGTGCGCCAATACCGGGGCCGAACTGCATCTGGTCGAACCGCTCGGTTTCGACCTCAGCGACAAGAACCTGCGCCGGGCCGGGCTGGATTACCACGAATACACCCGCGTCGTGCGTCACGCCAACTGGCCGGCCTGCAAGGCGGCACTGGCCGGGCGACGGCTGTTCGCGATGACGACCCGGGGCTCGGCCAATCTTTACGCGACGACGCTGCAGGACAACGATGTCTTCGTCTTCGGCTGCGAAACCAGCGGCCTGCCGCCGGAAATCCGCGAAGAATTCGCCGCGGATCGCCGCCTGCGCCTGCCGATGCTCCCCGGTCAGCGCAGCCTCAACCTGTCCAACGCCGCCGCCGTCACCATTTTTGAAGCCTGGCGCCAGACCGGCTTCCCCGGGTCCGTTTAAGCGAGCTCTTCCTTGGGGTCGCGGGCCATCAATTGCTCGACCGCCTGCGCCGCCGATATCCGGCCATCGAGCACCGCCGCCACCGCCGCGCTGATCGGCATGTCGACACCGAGGCTGGTCGCCAGCCGGTCGACTTCGCGGGCGGTATAGACCCCCTCGGCGACATGGCCGAGTTCTTCGAGAATCTGCGGCAGCGACTTGTTCTGCGCCAGGGCCAAACCGACGCGGCGGTTGCGTGACAAATCGCCGGTACATGTCAGGATCAGGTCGCCCATGCCAGCCAGCCCCATGAAGGTCTGCCGTTCGGCGCCCAAGGCCAGGCCGAGGCGGGCGATTTCGGCCAGGCCGCGCGTCATCAGCGCCGCCCGGGAATTCAAACCGAGGCCCAGGCCGTCGCACACGCCGGTAGCGATGGCCAGCACATTCTTGACCGCCCCGCCGACCTCGACGCCGACAAGATCGTCGTTGGCATAAATGCGCAGGCGGGTCGTATGCAACTGCCTTGCCGCCTCACGGGCGAACGACGCATCGTTCGCGGCCAGGGCGACCGCCGTCGGTTGTCCGGACGCCACTTCCTCGGCAAAACTCGGCCCGGACAGGGCGCCGCAAATGGCCTGCGATCCGAGGACTTCTGTCACCACCTGGTGCGGCAGCTTGCCGCTGCCGGCTTCGAAACCCTTGCACACCCAGAGCACCGGCAACCGGCAGCCCAGGGCTTTCAGATGGTCAACCGTCGGTCGCAGACCGGCTATCGGTGTCGCCACGATCAACAGA
>CAIXSK010000269.1 GCA_903922075.1 uncultured beta proteobacterium
ACCTTGTCGCCTTCCTTGACGCCGAGGTATTCGATGCGGCCGCCGATGATTGTCGACAGCTTGGTGCGCTGGCAGGCCTCGACGGTGCCGGCCCGGGTGTTGGCCAGCGTCGCCTCGACCTTGCCGGCGGCCACCTCCTGGACGCCTACGGCCAGCGGCTTGGGGCGAGAGAACCAATACAGGCCCAGGCCGAGCAGGGCGGCGACGGTGACGATGATGGCGATGCGGCGCATGGATCTTTCCTATCGAAAACCGGGCAGCCAACCCGACTGCTCGTGGCCCCAGACCGGTTCGAGCGTGCCCTGGTAGAGCGCTTCGATGACCGGCGGCTCCGGCCAGGGCTCGTTCATGAAGGTCAGGCCGATTTCCTCGACCGTGCGGCCGGACCAGTAATGTTCGGCCACCTCGTCGAGAGCGCCGAGCGACAGGCTGTGCGGCAGGCGCAGGTAATCGAGCCAGCTGGCATCGTGGAAGGAGCAGATGTAGGCCCCCTTGGTCCGGGCGCAGACCAGGTTCTTGCCAAACACGCGCTGCGGGTGCTTGGTGCGGAAAGTCATCGCATCGGTCCGCGTGGCAAACTGCAGCATGGCGTGCAGGCGACTGGGAAAATGGTTGTAGCGCCGCTGCCGGAAATATTCCAGGTGGTATTCAGCGAAATAGTTCTGCACCGACAGCAACTGGTCGCCGGGCGTCGGGGCGCCGCCTTCGGGCGAGGCCAGCGTGGCGCCGAACGGGCTGCCCTTGAGAATGTCCCAGCCCGGCAACTCGGCGCCTGGCTCCAGCCAGCAGAAGAGCTCCAGCGTTGCGGTGTCCTTGATCAGATTGTCCATGGACCTGAGGATGGGGGGTGAAGACACCTATTCTGACCGATTGGGCGTTTTTATCCAATTGGCGCATGAAATAGGCCTATGCTGCCGCGCAGAAATATGCAGGATGGCATATCATTCAAAGGAAATAATTTTCCAAGCGGAGGGAGCACTCTTCGTCGAAGGAAGCGGTCGGCATTGCCGACAGCGAAGTGGAGAGTGGTAGCGGAATGAACCTGCGGAGAGCGTTTTTATCCGTATTGCTGGCGCTGGCTGGAATGCTGCTGACGATCGGCGGTGCGACGTTTGGCGCCCTGTCAGCCTTTAACGAGGCCAACGCCGCTGCTCGTCACCGTCAGGACTCCCTCGCCCTGATCAACGAAGTTCGCCACGAAGTCGACCTGCTCGGCCGGCTGGTCAGCTCCTACGTCGGCACGGCCAATCCGCGTTACCTGATCTATTACTACGATATCCTGGCCATTCGCGAAGGCACGAAACCGGCGCCGCATGGCCTGCCGGCGACCTATTGGGAACAGGTTATCGGCGGCGGTCGTGCCCATGTGCCGCTGGCGGCTGGCAAAGGCGTTGCGCTTTACGACAGGACCAGCCAGCTTGGCTTCGATGCCAGCGAACAGGCGGTGCTCAAGCGCCTCTACCAGCTTACCGAGTGGATGAAGGAAATCGAACAGGTCGCCTTCGCGGCCACGCAGGGGCTTTACGATCCCGTCAAACGCGAATTCGTCTCCGAAGCATCGCCCCAGCATGAATATGCCAACGCCTTGCTGCATGAGTCGCGTTATCTGAAACTGCGCGCCGATCTGGCGGTGGCGGTCGACGAATTGGCCAGTCAGGTCGACCAGCGGACGAAAAGGGAACTGATCGCGGCCGGCGAGTCGCTGCAGACCTGGATCGTCGCCTCCCTGCTGCTCCTGCTCGGAGCCGGCCTGGTGCTGCTGTTCAGTTTCTACTATCTCAAACGGCACCTGTTCGCCCCGCTCACTTCGCTGCATCGAACCGCCCGGGCGCTGGCCGAGAAATCGTTCAGTGAACGGGTCGGCGACCTGCATGGCGTCGACGAAGTGCAGTCGCTGGCCAGGACCATCGACAGCATGGCCGCGGCCATCGAGGCGGACATCGAGCAGCGCGAGCTGGTCCAGCGGGCCTTGCGTCAGGCCCGCGCCAAGGCCGAGGTGGCGGCCGAAGCGAAATCCATCTTTCTGGCCAACATGAGCCACGAAATCCGGACGCCGATGAATGCCATCCTCGGCATGGCCTATCTGGCCCTGAAATCCGGCTTACCGCCGCGCCAGCACGGCTACGTTTCGAAAATCCATGCGGCGGCGCGCTCATTGCTGGGAATCCTCAACGACGTGCTGGACTTTTCCAAGATCGAAGCCGGCAAGATCGTGCTGGAGGCCGTGCCCTTCGACCTCGAAGCCGTCCTCCAGAACGCCCTGTTCATGGTCCAGCAGAAAGCCGAGGGAAAAGGCATAGAACTGACCCTCGACTATCGGCCGCAGCGGGCAATGCGCCGCCTGGTTGGCGATCCGCTGCGCCTGGGGCAGATCCTGATCAACCTGCTGTCAAACGCCGTCAAGTTCACCGAGGCTGGCCACGTGCGCCTGGCTATCCGGGAGGTCGAGCGCGACGGCGACACGATCTCGATCGCCTGTCACGTCGAAGATACGGGTATCGGCATGAATCCCGAACAAATTGGGCGAATGTTCCAGGAGTTTTCCCAGGCCGATGGTTCGACGACCCGAAAATACGGCGGCACCGGACTGGGGCTGGCAATTTCGAAGCGCCTGGTCACCGCCATGGGCGGTGTGTTGGAAGTTGAAAGCGAACCTGGTCGGGGCAGCAACTTTCATTTCTCGATTCGCCTGCCGGTCGCTTCCGATGCCGTCGAGTCCGGCGCCGAGGTCGATCTGTCGTACATACGCGCTCTGGTCGTCGACGATTACCCGGTCGCGCGGCAGAGCATGGCGGCGATGCTGGCCTCGATGGGCTGTCGGGAGGTCGACCAGTCGCCCGGCGGACTCGATGCCGTGGGGAAGCTGGCCGCAGCGAGTGGCGATGGCTACGATTTGTTGATCCTCGACTGGGTGATGCCGGAGATGTCGGGCGGCGAGGTCATCGATGCCTTGCGCGCGACGGGCAGGCAGTTGCCGGCAAAGACTATCGTCGTCTCGGCGGCCGATGCGACCTCGTTGCGCAACGAGGCCAACCGTCCGGGGGTCACCGAGGTGATCCAGAAGCCTTTGTTGCCGAACGCCTTGCGTCGCATTTGCGGCATTGCCGCCGGTGGCGACGAACCGGGGGTGGCGGGATACGCGGTGCCGCGCCCGGATTGCCTGCTCGGGATGTCGATCCTGCTGGTCGAGGACAATGAGGTCAATCAACAGGTGGCTGGAGAAATCCTCCGCGGCTGGGGGGCCAACGTGGATGTCGCCGAAAACGGCCAGGTCGCGCTGGAGTGTCTTGGCGCGCATCACCCGGAGCACTATGCGGTGGTCCTGATGGATCTGGAAATGCCGGTCATGGACGGCCGGGAGGCGACGCAGAGAATACGCAGCCTGGAATATTTCGAGCGCCTGCCGGTGATTGCGATGACTGCCCATGTGGCCGGGCATGGCATGAACGATTCGATGGCCCGGGGGGTCAATGGCTACATCGCCAAGCCTTTCGAACCCGATGAACTGCTGGCGATGTTGCTGCCCTATTGGGTATCGCGGCCGGCGCTGGATTTGCCGCCCGCCGAGGAGGAAGCGCCGTCGGCGAGGCCGGAGCTTTCACTCGAGGCGTTTCTGGCGCAGGTGCCAGGAATCGAGTCGGCGGTCCTGTTGCGTCGCTTTGGCGGCCGGCTTCCTTTCCTGACCAACGCCCTGCGGCGCTTTGCCGGCGATTGCAAGGGCTGGTCGACTTTGCTCGAAGAAAGACTGGTGCGTGGCGAGATGGAGGCTGCCGAGCGTCAGGTACATACGCTCAAGGGACTGGCTGGTACTTTTGCGATGACCGACATGCAACTGGCGCTGATTGAGCTTGAAAACGCGATCAAGGGCGGGGTCGTCGAACCCTATGGCGAAATAGCCGAGGTTGAGGCCCGTTTGCAGCCGGTCCTGGACAAACTGGCCGCTCTGCCCGACAGGCAGGCAGTCGCCGAATCGCATGACAACGGATTGCCGATCGACGATGTGCTGGTATTGTTGCGACGACATCTGAGCGAAGGCGATGGCGAAGTCGAGGAATTCTGGCGTTTGCAAAAAGGGCGCCTGAGCAGCAGGTTTTCGCCGCGGCAGATCGCCGCAATCGATCATGCGCTGGAAAACTGGGATTTGGATGAAGCACTGGTTATTTTGGATGAAACTTCGCAGCGCGGGGGGAGGCAGTGATGAGTGACAGCAGGGCTTGCATACTGGTTATCGACGATACGCCGGCCAATCTCAGCCTGCTCAACCAGCTTCTCCGCGAGCATTACCGGATCAAGCTGGCCAACGGCCCGGCCAGGGGGCTGGAGCTGGCGGTGAATTCGCTGCCGGATTTGATCCTGCTCGATATCATGATGCCGGAAATGGACGGTTACGAAGTCTGCAAGCGGCTGAAGGCGAATCCGGTCACGGCCGGCATTCCGGTTATTTTCCTGACGGCCAAGGTCGGCGCCGAAGACGAGGAGCTGGGGCTGGCCTTGGGTGCAGTGGATTTCATACACAAGCCCTTCGCGCCGTCGGTGGTCCTGGCGCGGGTCAAAACGCACCTGCAGATCCGTAGCTGGCAGGTGTTCCTGGAGGACAAGAGCGCCTGGCTGCAAACCGAGGTCGAACGCCGCGTCAACGAGGTGCTGCGCCTGCAGGAGGGAGCGGTCCGGGTTATGGTCTCGTTGGCCGAGTTCCGCGACGAGTGCACCGGCAACCATAT
>CAIXSK010000270.1 GCA_903922075.1 uncultured beta proteobacterium
CGACCCCATTTCCAGGCGACGCCGATGATCAGCGCGCCGGCGCCGAGTATGGGCAGGAAGAGGTAGAGGATGATGTTGATCGCCGCCGTCTGCGGGTCGCCGGTGCCGGCGATCAGTTCGTCGATGCCGAGGTGCCAGGGATAGGTCAGGAAATAGGCGTGCTTTTGGGTCAGGTCGTAGCGGAACAGGTCGAACAGCGGTGTCAGCGTGAACAGCGCAAAGAAACCGATCTGGGCCAGCACGCGGTAGCGCTGGAGGGGCGCCTTGCTCATGCCCCGGCGTCGAGGCGCGGCCCGATCAGCGGGAAGCGCCAGACCTGCCCGTTCATCGCCTTGATCAGCGCGTACATGCCGCACAGGACCAGCGTCGAATGGATGCAGGTGAAGTAGAGGATCAGGGCGACCCACGTCCATTCCCAGTCCAGTCCGCCGGCGTACAGGATGCCGGCGGCGAAGCAGACGATCAGCAGGCCGCCCCACAGGCTGACCAGCGTCGCCTGCTTGAGGTGCTGGCGGGCGAGGGCGGGAGCCGTTTGCCGGAAATGGAACCAGAGACCGGCCAGGATCAGGAAGCCGAGGCCGGGGATCAGCAGCAGGTTGGCCAGGAACAGCACTTCGGCGAGCACGGCCAGCGCCTGGCCGGGTCTTTCCTCGGTGAAGCCGAAGTCATCGTCCGAAGGTGGCATTGATGATTTCCATCAGCGCTTCGACGGTTTCCTCGTCGTCGGTCAGGCTCTCGACCAGCGCGGCGCGGCAGGCCGCCGAGACATCGAAGCCGGACTTGATCAGCGTTGCGGCATAGACCAGCAGGCGGGTGCTGACGACTTCTTCGAGGTCGCGGTCCTTGAGGGCCCGGAAGGCCTTGGCGATGCCGACCAGACGGGTGGCGAGATCGGCGTCACAGCCGGTTTCGCCGATCAGGATCGATTGCTCGCGGTCGGCCGAGGGGAAGTCGAAGCGCATCGAGACGAAGCGCTGGCGGGTGGAAGGCTTGAGGCCCTTCAACAGGTTCTGGTAGCCCGGGTTGTAGGAGACGACGAGCATGAAGTTGGGCGGCGCTGCCAGGGTTTCGCCGGTGCGGTCGATGGGCAGGATGCGGCGGTCGTCGGCCAGCGGGTGGAGGACGACGGTGGTGTCCTTGCGCGCCTCGACCACTTCGTCGAGGTAGCAGATGCCGCCTTCGCGCACGGCGCGGGTCAGCGGGCCGTCGCACCAGTAGGTGCCCTTGTCGGAAATCAGGTGACGGCCGACGAGGTCGGCGGCGGTCAGGTCGTCGTGGCAGGCGACGGTGTACAGCGGCAGCTTCAAGCGCGCTGCCATGTGGGCGACGAAGCGGGTCTTGCCGCAGCCGGTCGGCCCTTTGATCAGTAGCGGCAGGCGCTCGTGGAAGGCGTGCTCGAACAGCGAAATCTCGTTGCCGGAAGGTTCGTAGAAGGGCAGTTCGGTCATTTTAGGGAGATCCAGTAAGCAAGCAGAATCAGGCTGGAAACGAGTATAAGCCAGCCTTCGAGCAGGATGCGCCACATCTTGGGCGCCTCGCGCAGTTCCATGAAATCGAGGATGACCAGCCGTCCCTTGACGAAGGCGATGGCCAGCATGGCGACGATGGCACCGGTGCCGGCGGCGCCGACTTCGCCGAGATACCAGGTGATCGCCGTGGCGACGACGAGGACGAGCCAGGCGCGGTGGGCAGGATTTTTCAGGGCGGCAATCATCAGCGCATCACATAAACAAGCGGGAAAAGAATGATCCACAGCAGATCGACCATGTGCCAGTAGGCGGCGCCGCTTTCGAGGCCGTTGGCGCCGTGGCTGCCATAAAGCCCATTGCGCGACTGGAACCAGAGCACGGTCAGGATGACCATGCCGAGGATGACGTGCATGAAGTGGAAGAAGGTCAGCGAGATGTAGAACATGTAGAAGGTGTTGGTCGACAGCGAAATGCCGGCGCCGAACTTCTCCGCGTACTCGATGACCTTGACCGCCAGGAAGCCGGCGCCGCACAGCCAGCCGAGCAGGATGTTGCGCGAAATCGCCGGCTTGTCGTCGCGGTGCGCGGCCTGCACGGCGAGCACGACGAACCAGGAACCGGTGATCAGCAGCAGGGTGTTCAGTGCGCCGAGATTGCGGTCCAGTGTTTGTTGATAGAGGTTGAACATCTCGACGTTCTTGGCCCGGGCAAAAGCATAGGTGGCGAAGAAAACGGCGAAGGCCAGCATTTCGGCCAGGATGAAAAACCAGATGGCCAGGTCGCCGGGCAGGCGTCGGGTGGCGGGCGAAGCGGCAAGGGAAGTCATGGGGCGGATGATAGCGGCCGGGCGCCGGGCGGGACTTGATCTGCCCTAAGAAGGCGGAGCAAAAATGGCGGCCTGGAGGGGCGGGGCGATCTGGCAAATGCTACGGTCGGCGGCAAAAAATGCCCAAAATCCAAATCCGCTCGCGGATTCGCCGCGCAGCCGCGGGAAAGGCCGAGATTTCTGGAACAATGGCGGCCGGTGTCGGGTATCCACTTTATGGACAGGGAACAGTCATGGTTTACATCGTCGAAAGCGACAAGTCGTTCTACGAGGCCTCGGTCGACCTGGAGGAGGTCATCCTGCGCCTCGGTTTCAGTCTGCTGCATGTCCACGATCTGGGGGCGAGGTCGGGCGGTAAGGAAATCGAATTCGACGAAGAGGCCAAGGTCTACGCTATCGACAGCCAGCGTCTGACCGAGCGGCTGCTCGCTATCGACGTCCGCCTGAGTCTGGTCCTGCCGTGCCGGATTACGGTCTATACGGAAGACGGGGTGACCCGGATCGGGATGATCCGGCCGTCGATCCAGTTCTCGGCATTGTCGCCGGATGCCGGTCTGGTTCGGCTTGCTCGCGAACTGGAGGAAAAGATGATCCAGGTGGTGGACGAGGCGCGCTGAATCAGGCGCATAAAAAAGCGCGGATCGAAAGATCCGCGCTTTTGGGGGGCTACTTGAAGACGCTGTTAAGCGGCTTCTTTCTCGTCACCGCCCACGAAGAAGCTGGCGATATAGACGATCAGGCCGACCAGGAATGCCACACCGGCCCATTCGCGCATCCAGTAGAACAGCGCAACCTTGTCCTGCACCACCATGAACGGCAGCGGGGACTCGGAAACGCGTTGCAGCCAGACTTGCAGGATGCCGGCGGCGGTCAGGAACAGCGTGATGAACACGATGGCGACCGTCATCAACCAGAACGACCACATTTCCAGCACTTGCGACTTGTTGCTGTTGGCAGCACGGCCGCGAAGGATGGGCATGGCGTAGGAGATCATCATCAGGTTGACCATGGCGTAGGCGCCATAGAA
>CAIXSK010000271.1 GCA_903922075.1 uncultured beta proteobacterium
AGCCGAGCAGGCGGATTTCATGCGCCTCGGCGTGGTAGGGGGTCTTGCAGTGTTCGCACAGGCGGCGGATCAGGCGCTGGGCGACGATGCCGATGATGTTGCCGGCCAGGATGTCGGGCAGCACGCCGATGTCGAGCAGGCGCGGCACGGCGCCAATGGCCGAGTTGGTGTGCAGGGTGGTGTACACCTGGTGGCCAGTCATCGCCGCCCGGAAGGCCATTTCAGCCGTTTCGGCATCGCGCACCTCGCCGACCAGGATGACGTCCGGGTCCTGGCGCATCATCGAGCGGATGCCGTTGGCGAAATCGAGCTTGGCGGTTTCCGAGACCGAGGTCTGGCGGACCAGCGCCATCGGGTACTCGACCGGGTCTTCGAGGGTCATGATGTGGATGCCCTCGGCGTTGATGTGGTTCAACACCGAGTACAGCGTCGTCGTCTTGCCGCTGCCGGTCGGGCCGGTGACCAGGATGATGCCTTCCGGCCGGGAAATCATCAGCTTCAGCTGGTGCAGGTGTTCCTCGGCCAGGCCGAGACCTTCCAGCGGCACGATGCCTTTCTGGCGGTCGAGAATGCGCAGCACGATGTTCTCGCCGTGGATGGTCGGCTGGCTGGCGACGCGGAAGTCGATCGGCCGGCCGGAGACGGTCAGGCCGATGCGCCCGTCCTGCGGGGCACGCATCTCGGCGATGTTCATGCCGGCCAGCACCTTGATGCGCACGGTCATCGCCGGCCAGTAGGATTTATGCAGGGCGCGAATCTGGCGCAACATGCCGTCGATCCGGTAGCGGATGCGCAGGAAGTTGGCCTCCGGCTCGAAGTGGATGTCCGAAGCCTCGCGTTTGACGGCATCGGTCAGGATCGAGTCGATCAGGCGGACGACCGGCTGGCTGTACTCGTCGTCGGTGGTCGACAGGCTCTGCCAGTCGATTTCACCGGTCTCGATCTCATGCAGGATGCCGTCGATCGACAACTCGTGACCGTAATACTGGTCGATGGCGTGGTCGATTTCCGATTCGCCGGCGAGCAGCGTTTCGATCTCGGTGCCTTCCTCCAGCAGGGCGCGCACGCGGTCGAGGCCGACGATATCGTTGATGTCGGCGATGGCCAGTGCCAGCCGGCGGTTCGGTCGGTCGTAGTCGAGCGGCAGCAGATGGTGGCGCTTGGCCAGATCACACGGCACCAGCTTCAGCGCCTGCGGGTCGATCACCGCGTGCGACAGGTCGATGCTCTGCTTGCCGAGGTTTTCAGACAGCGCCTGGCGCAGCGTCGCCTCGGTGACGAAACCGAGCGAGACGAGCAGCTTGCCGATCGGCTGGTTCTGTTTCATCTGCTCGAGCAGCGCGATGCGCAGCTGGTCTTCCGACAGGATGCCTTCGGAGATCAGGATTTGCCCGAGCGGGCGATGCTGGAGGGAAGACGTGCTCATGGCGTGATCAGCGCAGCGGCTCGCCTTGCAGTTCGCCCAGGCGCTTGCTGACCTTGTCTCGGTCGAAGGCCGCCGGACGCTTGGCGGCGGCGTCGAGGGCCAGCCGGTAATGCTGGGCGGCGAGGCGCGGCTGGCGCAGGTGGTCGAGACTGACCGCCAGGTTGAACAGGTAGTCCGGATTGTCGCCGTCGGCCGCGACGGCGTTGAAATAGACCTGCTGTGCCTCGGCCCAGCGGCTCTGGCGGGAATACAGGTTGCCCAGCGCGAAGTTGAGCGGGGCCGATTCAGGTTGCGACGACAGCAGGGTTTTCAGGCGGCTCTCGGCGGTCTGCGGATCGGCCTCGGCGGCGGCGCCGCTCAGCGTCGCCGCCTGGGCAGCAGGGTCGCTCGGGTTGGCGATCAGCGCCCGCTGCCGCAATGCCACGGCGTCGTCCATGCGGCCCTGGCGTTGGGCGATGGCGGCCAAGGCGAGCAGGGCATCGGTATTGTTCGGGTCGCGCTGCAGCACCTGCTCGAAGTCGCGCCGCGCCGCTTCCATTTCGCCGCGCTGCAGCGTGGCATGGCCGCGGACGAGGTTGGCGTCAAGTTCCGGGCGGGTGCGCACGAGGCGAATCGGTTGGCTGGCCTGGACTTCGTCGTCGCCGGTCGGCTGCGCTGCCGACCGGCTATCGCGGCGTGGCGCGAAAAGCGGTGTTTCGGGCGCCGCCGGGGCAAATGCTACGGTCGGCTGCCCGGAAGGGGCAAAAACCGCGGGCGGCGCCAGCGGCACCGCCGGGATGGCTGGCGTCGACGAAGGTTGGGGCGCTTGGGCGGCAACGGGGTGCGTGCCGACGGCCAGGGAGCTGCGGTTCAACGCGTTCATCTGGTACCAGACGTAGCCACCGATGGCGATTCCGGCGACGCCCAGTGTCCCTAGCGCCAACCACAGGGGCAGGCGCGATGGCGGCGGAACGGCCTGCTTGGCCGCGAAGGCATTGCGTACTGCATCGCGCGGCTCGACCACGGGTTTGCTTGGCGGCGCGCTTCTGGCCGGTGCTGTAGCCGGGCGAGCATCGGGAAGTGCAGCGCTGGCCAGATCGGCATCGACCGCGTCGAGATGGGCGGCGAGGTCGGGCAAGGGATTGGTGTTGCCCCGCGAGGCATTGCCGGGGATGGGCTCCAGGCTCAGGCCGTCATCGGTCGCCGCATTAGGCAGGCTGTATGGCGTTCGGCCGGGTTCCTGTTTGGCCGCTTCCGCCCGCTTCAGGGCATCCATCAACAGGCTCATGCGGTGACCTCAGCGGCTCGGAGC
>CAIXSK010000272.1 GCA_903922075.1 uncultured beta proteobacterium
CTGGCTGTTCTGCAGGTTGTCGCGGAAGGTGTCGAGCTTGTCGGCGGGGATGACGACCGGGGTGTCCGGGCCGATGACCGGCCGGTTGTGCGACGGGTTCAGGCGCTGGAAGTCTTCCACCGACATGTTGGCCAGCCGCGCCGCCGTCTTGACGTCGATCGGCCGGCTGGTTTCCAGCGTCGCGAAGTAGGGTTCATTCGAGATGAAGGGCAGGTCGAGCCGGGCGATCAGCGCCGGGTTGCCGAAGATGTTCTTCAGCGCCTGCAGCTTGGGGACGTAGTGCCGGGTTTCGTTGGGCATCGTCAGGTTGGGGTAGTCGGTCGGCAGGCCGCGCGCTTCGTTCTTGTTGATCGCCCGCTTGACGGCGCCTTCGCCCCAGTTGTACGAGGCCAGCGCCAGATGCCAGTCGCCATGCATGTCGTAGATGGTCTGCAGGTAATCCAGCGCGGCGCCGGTCGAGGCGACGATGTCGCGGCGTTCGTCGCGCCACCAGTTCTGTTCCAGGTTGAAGCGCTTGCCGGTGGCCGGAATGAACTGCCACAGGCCGGCCGCATGGGCCGGCGAATAGGCGTTGGGGTTGAACGAGCTCTCGACCATCGGCAGCAGCGCCAGCTCGGTCGGCATGCCGCGGGCTTCGAGTTCCTCGACGATGTGGTGGAGGTAGGGGCGGCTGCGTTCGACCATGCGGCGCAAGGCATCCGGGCGATTCTGGTACCACTGCTGGTAGTGGAGGACCAGGTCGTCGTTGAGGTCGCTCATCGCGAAACCGTTGCGGATGCGTTCCCACAGGTTGGTGGACTGCACGGTCAGGTCGATGGTGTTCGGCAACTGCGGCGCGCCGCGGATTTCGTGCACGGTCAGCGCATCGTCGGCCGGGGTCGCCGGTGATTCCGGGAACGCCGGTATGGTTCTGGACAGGGACAGGAAACCGGCGTTGTCCTGAGGTTCTTCGGCCTGTGCCGGTGCGGCCAATGTCAACGCGGCAAGCCCTAGACCGGTGACGGCGATACGGCGGGCAAGCGACAGAACGTTGCGATACGACATGGGGGTGAAGCTCCTCGCGAACGGGGTCGGCCAAACCGCCAATTATACCCGAGAGCACTGGCCGGAAGGCGTTTCCGCTTTGCCGCGGAGGACTGCACATCGTCTTATCGATCTGAAAATACGGCCTTTTTTTGTGCCGACCGTAGCATTTGGCGAAACCGTGCCGGCTGTCCCCGCTCAGGCGATAAAGGGCAGGGGCAGGGCGTCGGTATCGGCCGCCGAAGCGCTCATCTCGCGGCAGAGCGCGAGAAATTCCCGGGTCGCCGGGCTGGTTGGCCGTTGCCGGTGGTGGGCGAAGTAAAAATGGCGGCGCAGGTCGAACTGCGGCGTCGGGATCTCGACCAGGCTGCCGCGCCGAAAGGCCTCGCGCAGCGCCAGCCGCGACAGGCAGCCGACACCGAGGCCCGATTCGACGGCCCGCTTGATTGCCTCGGTATGCTCCAATTCGAGCCGGATGTTCAGGCCGGACAGATGGCGGGCGATAATCTGGTCGAACAGCGCCCGCGTGCCCGAACCCCGTTCGCGGATGATCCACGGCTGATCGGCCAGGCATTGAGGATCGACGCCGCTGCAGGTCGCCAGCGGGTGCTGCGGCGCGCAGAAGACGACCAGCGAGTCCTCCAGCCAGGGTTCGAGCACCAGATCGGGGTCGTCGACCTCGCCTTCGATCAGACCGATATCCAGTTCGAAGCGGGACAGTTGCCCGGCGATGTCCTGCGTATTGGCCACATGCAGACGCAGCTTGGCCGTCGGGTGGCGGCGCAGGTAATCGGCGGCGATCAGCGTCGCCAGATAGTTGCCGATGGTCAGCGTGGCGCCGACGGCCAGCGGGCCGAGCACGCCGCCGGCCAGGTAGCCCTCGATGTCGGCCGCCCGGCCGAGCAGATCCTCAGCCTGCGCCAGCAGGCCGCGCCCGGTGCTGTTCAGGTGCAGTGATTTGCCGATGCGGTCGAACAGCGGGCAGTCGAACTGGCGCTCCAGTTCGAGCAGGGCGCTGCTCGCCGCCGACTGCGACATGGCCAGCGCCTCGGCGGCGCGCGTGACGTTCTCGGCACGGGCAACTGCGGCAAAGACTTCAAGCTGGCGCAAGGTGATTTTCATATCCATATTTCCGATAACGAATAGCGAAATTATCCGCTTAATTATCTATGGTTCAAGGCCTATGCTTCATCCTGTCATCAAACACCGTCCGAGGTTCCTGCCATGAGCGCCCTTGCCACCGAGAAAATCCTCTCCGTCCATCACTGGAACGACACCCTGTTCTCCTTCCGCACCACCCGCGACCCGGGCCTGCGCTTCATCAACGGCCAGTTCGTGATGATCGGCCTGGAAGTCGAGGGCCGGCCGCTGACCCGTGCCTACAGCATCGCCAGCGCCAACCACGAGGAATACCTGGAATTCTTCAGCATCAAGGTGGCGGACGGCCCGCTGACCTCGCGCCTGCAGCACCTGCAACCGGGCGACCCGCTGATCGTCAGCCGCAAGCCGACCGGGACGCTGGTCCTCCATGACCTGAAGCCGGGCAAGCGCCTGTTCCTGTTCGCCACCGGCACCGGCCTGGCGCCCTTCATGAGCCTGATCCACGATCCCGAGGTGTACGAGAAGTTCGAGAAGATCATCCTGATCCACGGCGTGCGGTGGACCAACGAGCTGGCCTATCACGACTACATCGAGCACGAATTGTCCGACCACGAGTTCTTCGGCGACTGGGCGCGCGAGCAGCTGATCTATTACCCGACGGTGACCCGCGAGCCCTTCCGCAACGAAGGCCGGCTGACCGAACTGATCGAATCCGGCAAGCTGTTCGCCGACATCGGCCAGCCGCCGCTCGATCCGGCGACCGACCGGGCGATGATCTGCGGCAGCCCGGCCATGCTGGCCGATACCGCCGCCATGCTCGACGCCCGCGGCTTCAAGGTCGCCCGCCACTACACCGGGGAACTTGGCGACTACGTGATCGAGCGCGCCTTCGTCGAGAAGTAGGGCAGCTGGAAAGGAAAAAGCCCGTTGAATCGACAGGATTCAACGGGCTTTTATCGTTGGCGGAGTGGACGGGACTCGAACCCGCGACCCCCGGCGTGACAGGCCGGTATTCTAACCAACTGAACTACCACTCCGCGCTTAAAGCTTGGCGTCCCCACGGGGATTCGAACCCCGGTTACCGCCGTGAAAGGGCGGTGTCCTAGGCCTCTAGACGATGGGGACCCGGACTTTCAAAACTACGACCAGTTCGGCTTCTGGTGGAGGTAAGCGGGATCGAACCGCTGACCTCTTGCATGCCA
>CAIXSK010000273.1 GCA_903922075.1 uncultured beta proteobacterium
CCTGTTGACCCCGACGGCCGTACTCGCCGCCGAATGGAACAAGAGCGCCTTCACAGCCCGCAACCTCAACGATGCGCTGAAGGCCTACGGTGCTGCCGGCGCAGCCGAAACGCGCGACATCGTCATCGTCGCGCCGGAGATCGCCGAAAATGGCGCCAAGGTCGAGGTCGAAATCACCAGCAACGTCGCCAACACCCGCAGCCTGGCCATCTTCGCCGACAAGAATCCGATGCCGCTGTCGTCGGTCATCGAGTTTTCCGGCCCGACGCTCCCCTATGTCAGGGCCCAGCTGAAATTGTCGGAAACCCAACGCATCCGCGTCGTGGCCAAGACAGGCGACGGCAAGACCCATGTCGCCTTCCGCGACATCAAGGTCACCCTCGGCGGTTGTGGAGGCTGAGCATGAGCGCACCGATCAAGATTCGCGCACAAATTCAGGGCGAAACCGCCGACATCCGCATCCTGATGCAGCATCCGATGGAAACCGGGCAGCGCAAGGACGAAAGCGGCCAGGTATTGCCGATGAATTTCATCCAGACCTTCACGGTCTCGCTGAACGGCAAACCGGTGATCGATGGCCAGTTGAACACGGCGATTTCGAAGAACCCGCTATTCACCTTCAAGGCCCGCGGCATCAAGGCTGGCGACAAGCTGTCGGTAGCCTGGATGGACAATCTCGGCGACCGACGGCAGGACGAAATCATCGTCAGTTGAGCCACCGGAAGCGTTGACAAAAAAAGCCCGCCTGAAACCAGGCGGGCTTTTAACTTTTCAATCCGGGGCTTAAGCGCGCTGGATGTTGGAAGCCTGCTTGCCCTTGGGGCCTTGCACGACTTCGAAGGAAACTTTTTCGCCTTCCTTCAGGGTCTTGAAACCATTCATGTTGATGGCGGAGAAGTGCGCGAAGAGGTCTTCGCTGCCATCGTCAGGAGTGATAAAACCAAAGCCCTTGGAATCATTGAACCACTTGACAGTACCGATTGCCATGTTTGCAACTTTCATACAAAAAACGAACAAATTTCCGGGTCTCCCCGACTCCCTGTTTGAGCTCAACGACCCGGTGCTCATGGCAACCTCGATGCAACTTGAATCCAAACACACTGGCTTTCTACCCCGCCTGAATATTGTCGTCAACAAGTTTCGATGGCGCAGCGCAGCATAAAACCAGGCAAGGGATTTGCTTGACGTGCACTGGAAATCGGGCGTTTCAGCTCCAAATTATTTTATATTGCGGATTGAGACGGACTGTATAGAATCGAGCGCATGGCTACGAAGTATCAGGAAGGCGGACAACTTGAGGCACAACGCAGCAGGCTGGGGCCGCCAAAGATGTACAAGGTGGTGTTGCTGAACGACGATTACACACCAATGGATTTCGTCATCACCGTTCTGCAGCGGTTTTTTTCTCTGGACACTGAACAAGCGACGCGAATCATGCTCAAAGTTCACAACGAAGGTCGAGGCGTGTGCGGCATCTTCCCGCGCGATATCGCCGCAACCAAGGTGGAACAGGTCATTGCATTCGCGCGCCAGCACCAACATCCGCTTGCTTGCATCATGGAGGAAAACTGATGATTGCCCAGGAACTCGAAGTCAGCCTGCACATGGCCTTCGTCGAGGCGCGTCAAAAACGCCACGAGTTCATTACCGTCGAACACCTCCTGCTGGCGCTGATCGACAACCCCTCCG
>CAIXSK010000274.1 GCA_903922075.1 uncultured beta proteobacterium
ATGACCAAAGGCGTCCAGATCGGAATCTTCAGCACGGCGACGGCCAGCCCGGCAATCGCGGCGAAAACCACCGGGATGCGCCACAGCGTCAGCAGGCGCGTCGTCGGGTCGAGCAGGCGGGCGCCGAAGGAGAAATGCAGCGTGTTCTCGACCATGAACAGGATCACCGCCGCCGGCAGGGCGCTCTCGCCCCAGGCCAGTACGGCCAGCGGCAGGCCGATGTTGCCGGAATTGTTGAAGAGCATCGGCGGCACCAGCGTCTTCGGCTGGATGCCGACCAGCTTGGCCAACGGCCAGGCGAGCAGGCCGCAGGCGGCAAGGACCAGGAAGCCACCCAGCGCCAGCGGCGCATAGGCCGCCAGGTCGAAAGACTTGCCGGCCATCGCGGCGAAGACCAGGGCCGGTACGAAGACGTCCATGTTCAGCCGGTTGGCGACGGCCATTTCCGGCTTGTGGTGCCGGGCGTAGAAATAGCCGGCGGCGACGATCCCGAAAATCGGGAAGAGGATAGCCAGCAGGCGGAAACTCAGGCTTTGCTCGTCCACGCGGACCCTTTGCCAAAACGGAAATCAGAGATTGTGCCGAGCGCCGACCAAGGGGCAATAGGGAATGACCCTGATGCCCCGGCCGGCCTTGAAACTACAGCACGTAGCGCGACAGGTCTTCGTCGGCGGCGACTTCGCCCAGCTTCTCGTTGACGTAGGCCGCATCGACGCGAACCTTGTCCAGCCCGATCTTGCCGGCATCGAAAGAGACTTCTTCGAGCAGCTTTTCCATGACCGTGTGCAGGCGGCGGGCGCCGATGTTTTCGGTCCGTTCATTGACCTGGAAGGCGATCTCGGCCATCCGCCGGATGCCGTCGTCGACAAACTCCAGCGCCACGCCCTCGGTTTCGAGTAGAGCCTGGTATTGCCGGGTCAGGCAGGCGTCGGTCTGGGTCAGGATGCACTCGAAATCGGCCACCGACAGCGAATCGAGTTCGACGCGGATGGGGAAACGCCCCTGCAACTCCGGGATCAGGTCGGACGGCTTGGATAAATGGAAGGCGCCGGAAGCGATGAACAGGATGTGGTCGGTCTTGATCATCCCGTACTTGGTCGACACCGTCGTCCCCTCGACCAGCGGCAGCAGGTCGCGCTGCACGCCCTGGCGCGAGACGTCGGCGCCCTGCATCTCGGAGCGGCTGGCGATCTTGTCCAGTTCGTCGAGGAAGACGATGCCGTTCTGCTCGACGGCCTTGACCGCCTCCAGCTTCACATCCTCGTCGTTGACCAGCTTGGCGGCCTCCTCGTCGGTCAGCAGCTTCAGGGCTTCCTTGACCGGCAGCTTGCGCGATTTCTTCTTGCCGCCGCCGATGTTCTGGAACATGCCCTGGATCTGCTGGGTCAGTTCCTCCATGCCCGGCGGCGCGAAAATTTCGGCCTGGACGCCCGGCGCGGCGACTTCGATATCGATTTCCTTGTCGTCCAGCTCACCCTCGCGCAGCTTCTTGCGGAATTTCTGGCGGGTTGTGCTCTCCGCCACGTTCGCCTCGGAATTTTCGGCAAAAAAGCCGGGGCCGCGGGCCGGCGGCAGCAGCACGTCGAGGATGCGTTCCTCGGCGGCGTCCTCGGCGCGGGCCCGCATCGCCTTCATCGCCCGCTCGCGGTGCGACTTGATAGCCATCTCGACCAGATCGCGGATGATCGTCTCGACATCGCGGCCGACGTAACCGACCTCGGTAAACTTGGTCGCCTCGATCTTGATGAAGGGCGCATTGGCCAGGCGGGCCAGGCGGCGGGCGATCTCGGTCTTGCCGACGCCGGTCGGTCCGATCATCAGGATGTTCTTCGGCGTGATTTCCTGGCGCAGCGGCTCGGCCACCTGGGCGCGCCGCCAGCGGTTGCGCAGCGCGATGGCGACGGCCTTCTTGGCGGCATTCTGGCCGACGATGTGCTTGTCGAGTTCGGAAACGATTTCCGGTGGGGTCATCGCGGTCATTCGAGGGCCTCGATCGTGAAATTGCGGTTGGTGTAGATGCAGATGTCGCCGGCGATTTCCAGCGACTTGGTGACGATGTCGCGCGGCACCAGCTCGGTGTTTTCGAGCAGCGCCCGCGCCGCGCTCTGGGCGTAGGAACCGCCGGAGCCGATGGCGACAATGCCCTGCTCCGGCTCCAGCACGTCGCCGTTGCCGGTGATGATCAGCGACACCTCGCGGTCGGCGACCGACAGCATCGCCTCCAACCGGCGCAGGGCGCGGTCGGAACGCCAGTCCTTGGCCAGCTCGACGGCCGAACGCAGCAGATTGCCCTGATGTTTTTCCAGCTTGGCCTCGAAACGCTCGAACAGCGTGAAGGCATCGGCCGTGCCGCCGGCAAACCCGGCCAGGATGCGGCCCTGGTACAGGCGGCGGACCTTGCGCGCCGTCGCCTTGATGACGACATTGCCGAGCGTGACCTGGCCATCGCCGCCCATGGCGACGACGTTGCCCCGGCGCACCGACAGGATAGTCGTGCCGTGATATTGCTCCATGATTTATTCCTGAATTAAGACTTGGGGACGACGATGCGCGCCATTTTATTCAGCCCGACCACGGCCATCAGTTCGGCCACCAAGTGGTTCGGACTACGGATGATGATCTCGCGGCCGGCCGCCCTGAAGGGCGCCAGACGGTTGACCAGCTGCCCGGCCGAGACGAAATCCAGCCGGCGAACGCCGGAGAAGTCGAGGACCGGTTGCTCGCTGGCCTCGATGACCGGGAGCAGATCCTCGAAACGACAGCCCTTCAACTCGCCGCTCAAAAAATAGGCATCATCACTGGACCGGTTTGCCGCAACCACCGCCGGCGCCATGCCGGCCGGTCGGGCCTCCCAGGAGGGCGGCGATAGCTCGAAAGTGACCGCATAATCGACAGCGCGTTCTTCAAACTGCTCCTGGGTGCCATGACGCTGCAGCATTTCCAGCAACAGGCGCCAGGCCTGCTCATGAGCCGCCTCGCCAGCAACCAGGCGGCCATTGAGGCGTTCGGTGAAAGTCTCGGCGCCAAGCACGGTCACCGACAAACGCCCCTTGCGGGCCCGCGCCAGCAGTTCGGCCAATTGCCCGGCCACCTCGTCGTCACAACCGATCAGCTTGTTGCAATCGACGAGCACCTGGCTTTTCTGGGCGATCAACTTGGCCAGCTCGGTGACCGGCAAGGCGCCCTCGGTGGTCAATACACCCTGCAAAAAGATCTTCCCGGGACCGACACCGCCGACCGCCGCGGGTTTCGCCGCGGTATCGTCACGCCAGGTCGGTGGCGAGGTTTCGCAGGCCTCGGCATACTCGACCCCCAATTTGTCGAAGGCGGCCCGGTCGCCGGAAACCTGCAGCAAATCAAACAGCAGCAGCCAGAAACGCTTGCCTTCGCTGCCGTGGTAGGAGCGGACGAAGGTTTCCAGCAAGGAGCGGGCGGCGCCATCCTGACCGTTGGCAAAGAGGACGACGACCTGCTCGACGCAGGCCTGCAACGGGTCGACATCGTTGTCCACGTCGATACCCATGACGCTGGATTCGGTGAAATCGCGGTCGAAATCGTCGATGCTGAAATCGAGATCGGCGGCCGCCGGTGCTTTTACCGGCTCACGCGCCGTGACGGGCTGGTTCAGGGCGGCCATCGGGATCGATGCCAGCAACTTGGCCGGCACGAATTCCAGATCGGGCAGCGGCTCGGGCGCCGGCTTCGCAGCATCAGCGTCCGCCGGCTGGGCGATCTTTACGTCAACCGGCGGCGGCTCCGCGAAACGCGGACGCGCGGCCGGCCGTTCCGGCATCTTTTTATCCTGTTTCTTGAAAAACGAAAAGACCATGACCACTCCACATGCAGGAGTTGAGTTTTAGCACGCCACCGGCATTCATGCAACGATCAACCCCAGCACAACGAGCAGTATGGTCAGCACCGGGCCGAAGGGTTGGTCGAGGGTCAAAGCCAGCGCAAAAGCGCCCAGATAGGCAAAAAGCCCGATGGCCAAGGCAAGGCGCAGGCCGGCACGCCAGTCGGCCGCCTTGCGGAAGGCCAGCCACGGCGGGATGAAGACCAGTGCGAAGGCGCCCATGACGCCGAGGGTCATCGTCGCCAGCGCCAGACACAGGGCGGCGAGCAGATCGAAACCGATCTCGATCGGCCAGGCCCGCCCCCCGCGCAGACGGAAGAAGTCGGGATAAATCCGGGCCAGCAGCAAATGCCGGCTCAGCCGTCGCAGCGCCATCAGGGCCAGCGTCCCACCGATGGCGACCAGCCAGAGCTGCCCCTCGTCCGCGAAATAGAGCTGGCCGTCGAACAGGGCATGCCCCAGGCGCTCGGCCAGCGGATGATTGGCCGCCAGCAGCACGGTCAGCGCCCAGCCGCCGGTCAGCAACAGGGCATCGCCGGCACCGCCGCTTAGCCGGCGGGAGAACAGCCGGCGCGCCGATCCGGCCAGGCCGGCCGCGGCCAGGCCACCCACGGCGGGAGCCAGGCCGGCAACCAGCGCCAGCAGGGCGCCGGCCGCCGCGACATGCGAATAGGCCAACGCCGCCAACCATTCGTCGCGCAGACGCAGGTAGCAGCCGAGCGCCGGGAGCAGCAGCGCCAGCACCAGGCCGGTCAGGAAGGGGGTCAGGAAGAATTCATGCCACATCGTCGGCTCCCAGCTCGATCACGCGGTCGCAGACCGCTTCGACGAAAGCGGCATCGTGACTGACCACGAGCAGGCCGCTACCGTTTTCCGCCCGTTCGCACAGGTGGGCGGTCAGATGGGCGACGCCGGCCTGATCAAGGTTGTTGGTCGGTTCGTCGAGCAGCACCAGGTCGGCCGGCGCCTGCAGCACGGCCCACAGCGTCAGGTAGTGGCGCTGGCCGCCGGACAGGCGGTCGAGCCGGGTATCCAGCCGTTCGGCCAGCCAGGGCGGCAGGCCGCTTGAGGTGGCGCCGGTCAGGGCGAGCAGTTCGCGGCCGGAAATCGGCAGGCCGACGACCGGCGGCACGTCCTGCGTCTGCAGGCCAAGACGCAGCCCCGGAGCGCGTTCCAGACGTCCGGCAAAAATCGTCGCCCGGCCGGCAATCGCCGCCAGCACCGTGCTCTTGCCGACGCCGTTGGGGCCGGTCAGGCCGACGACTTCGCCGGCGGCGATCGCGAGGTCGAGTGCCCGGGTGGCCGGCTGTTGCCAGCCAGCCACCAGCCCCTGCGCACGCAGCAGGATATTCATCGCAGCCCCTTGAGCAGGCGGTTCAGCGTGTCGTCGAACAGGCCGACCAGGTCGCCGGCCTCCGGCGTGCCGCCGACGGTGTAGGGCAGCAGCACGGCCGGCAGACCGCTCTTGCCGGCCAGCCACTGGCTCGGTCCTTCCGGCTGGTAGGCAGTGCGCAGGATCAACCGGGCCGGCGACGCCTGCTGACGGGCAAGCAGCGCATTGAGGTGGCTGCTGGTCGGTTCGATCCCCGGTTTCGGCTCGAGCGCCGCGACTTCGGTCATGCCCAGCCAGCGCGTCAAATAGACGAAGGACTGGTGATGGACGAAGACCGGCACCCCCTTGAGCGGTGCCGCGGCCTTTTCCCAGCGCGCCATGGCGGCCTGCCATTTGCCGGCAAAGGCGGTCAAGCCGGCCTGATAGACCGCGGCATTGGCGGCATCGAGTTCGGCCATCCGCTTGGCCAGCGCCTCGCCCACCTTCAGCACGTTGCGCGGATCGAGGTGGATGTGCGGATTGCCAGCCGGGTGCACGTCGCCATGGGCACGGTCGACCGAGGTCGGGACGTCCAGGCGATTGACCGCGGCGGCCGCCTCGAAATAGCCGGGCCGACCGGTTTGGACGGCCGGATTGCCGGAATCGCGCTGAACCAGCGGCAGCCAGCCAACCTCCAGGTCGGCGCCGACGGCGACGAGCAGTTGCGCCTGCCGCGCCTGAGCGAGCAGCGAGGGCTTGGCCTCGATCCGGTGCGGGTCCTGGAAGGCGTTGGTGGCGGTGTAGACGCGCACCTTGTCGCCGCCGATTTCCCTGGCTAGCGCCGCCCATTCGGGCACCGTGGCGAAGATTTTCAGGTCGGCCCGGGCCGATGCTACGGTCGCCGCCAAAAAACAGGCAAAAATGAAATATTTCATCGCGCCCTCCTCAGAACTTGTGGGCGCCATGCGCGCCCAGGCTCATGATGTATTGCAGCGTGAACTGGTGATCAGTCACGCCCTGCATCGACTTGTCCTGCGCGAACTGCAGGCGCAGTCGGGAAAACTCGCTCCAGCTGTAGTCGATCATCGCCGTCGCCTTCTTCGGCCGGTAGCTGTCGACGGCGAGCAGGCTGCCGATGGCGCCAAAATCTCGCGTGCCGCTGTCGAGTTGCTCGTAGCGCAGGCCGGCCCGCCAGTTGGGAGTGAATTGATAGACGCCCTGGGCATACCAGCCGGACTGGCGGGTGCGGTAGGCGGCGGTCGGCTCGGCGGCGCAGGCGTTGCCGAGCGCTTCCTCATCGAGGCAGCTCAGGTTGCCGGTTTCGCGACGCTGGAAGTATTCGGTCTGGAACTTGAAGTTGCGCTGCTGCGGGTTGCCATTCGGGGCCCACTTCCAGACAAAGTCGGCGATCCAGGTCGAGGAGCGACCGGAGAACAGGCCCTGCGCCTCCAGGCCGCCGCCGTCCTCGAAATGGCCTTCGCGACCGTCGGCCCGGGTCCGCAGATACGACAGGCCGGCCCGCCAGCTATGCGCGATGCCGACATCGCCGCCGACATGCGCGAAAGCGGCGACCGCCCCCGCGCCGTTGCCATTGCGGTCGGTCCCGGGGAAATTCGCGCCGCGCCCCAACTCGGCACCAATTTCAACAAACAGATCGGTCGGCGCCAGCCATTTCAACTGCACCCCGTCCTGAGCGTAATTGCCATGCGGGCCGAACAGCGCCTGGTACATCAGCGGTGCGTCGGCGAAATCCCAGGCATGCGGGTGCTGCTCGTTGAGGTAGCCGATGCCCGAGAAGAAACGCCCACCCTTCAGGCCAAGACCGTTGCCCAGGCCGAGCGACTGGAACCACGCCTCCTCGACCTCGACTTCGCCGTCGGTCAGGCCGAGGATGGCCTGGGCGCGCCAGTTGGGATCGACGTTGGCGGCCAGCACCAGTTCGGTGTGATCCACCGAAAAGCCCCGCTTGTTGATGCCCTCGATCGCACCATCGCCATGATCATGGCCAGCCGCCGGGAAGAAGCCGGTGATGCCGCGCTCGGCGACGTTCTTCATCTGCTTGTACTGGCCCTGGACGATCAACGACACCTCGGGGTTGAAGGCGCTGGCGGAGGCAGTCGGTTGCGGTCGCGTATCGGCCGCCGCGACGGGCGCCGGGGTCGATGCCTTGACGGCTTGTGCCTCGGCCTGGGCCAGCTTCTGCTCCAGGGCCGCGATGCGCTGCTCGTAACTCTGCTTCATCTCGGCGATCTGGGCCTTGATGGCCGCCAGATCGGTATTGTCGGCGGCCTGCGCGCCGCACGCGGCGGCCAGCATGGCGGCCACGGCAAATTGCTTGTGCATGGAATGCTCCTGAAAATGCGTCGAAACGGCCGGCGGCGGCAAATGCCACGGTCGGCCCAAAAAAAGAGGCAATCTTCAAAAGCGGGGTGGCGCCCCCTGGCGAGCGGCCGGCGGCGGCAAGGCACTACGCCCCTCGACCGGCAGGGTTTCGGGAACGAACTGTTGCGCCACCACCGGCGGCAGGGCGGCCAGCGACGGCAGCGCCGCACCCAGATCCTGCGCCGTCAGGCACAACTGGCAGACATGGGTCGGCAGGCCATCGTCGTTGCCCGCCGCATGCTCGACGGCATGCACCCCCGCCGCCAACTGGGCGAAGAGGAGAACGGCAACGAGAAGAAGATGGCGCAGCGGATTCACGACGGCAGTTTAATCGACCTGGACGAGCAAGCCTTTGAGATATTCGCCTTCCGGGAAGTTCAGCGCCACCGGGTGATCGGCCGCACCGGACAGGCGACGGACGATGCGGGCCGGACGTCCGGCATCCTGCGCCGCACCGGCAACGATCTTCTGGAACAGCTCCAGCCCGACGCCGCCGGAACAGGAATAGGTCATCAGCAGGCCGCCCGGCTTGAGCAACCTGAAGCCAAGCAGGTTGATGTCCTTGTAGGCCTTGGCGGCGCGGTCGGCATGGGCGGCCGAAGGGGCAAACTTGGGCGGATCGAGGACAATCAGGTCGAAGGTCTGGCCGGCCTTGCGGAAATCGCGCAGCGCCTGGAAAACATCGGCCTCCAGCCACTCGGCGCGCTCGGCCGGCAAAGCGGGATTGAGCGCCAGATTGGCCCGGGCCTGGGCCAAGGCCGGACCGGAGGAATCGATCGACAGCACGCTGGCCGCACCGCCAGCCAAGGCCTGCAGCGAAAAACCGCCGGTGTAGCAGAAGCAGTTGAGAACGTCCTTGCCGCCTGCCAACTGGCCGAGCAGGGCACGGTTGTCGCGCTGATCGAGGTAGAAACCGGTCTTGTGGCCGCCGGCGATATCGATCGCCAGGCGCACGCCGTTTTCTTCGATGGACAGCGGCGTCGCGGAGGCTTCGCCGTAAATCCAGCCGGTCGTCGGGCCGAGGCCTTCGAGGCCGCGCACGTCGGAGTCGGAACGCTCATAGATGCGAGCGCAGCCGGTCGCCTTGACCAGGCCGGCGACGATGGCGTTGCGCCACTTGTCGGCACCGGCCGAGGTCAGCTGAACGACCACCGTGTCGCCATACTGGTCGGCGATGACGCCGGGCAGGCCATCGGATTCGGCATGGATCAGGCGCAAACCCTGCTGGCCGCGCAATTCCGGCAGGGCCTGGCGACTGGCCACGGCGGCCGCGATACGCCGCTTGAAGAAGGCATCGTCGATCGACTCGTCGGCATCGAAAGTCCAGAAGCGCGCCCGGATCTGCGATTTCGGGCTGTAGGCGGCGCGGCCCAGCGGTTTCAGGTTATCAGCCAGCACCTCGACCGTATCGCCCGGCCGGGCGCGACCTTCAAGACGGCCGACCGAACCGGCGAACAACCAAGGGTGGTGTTTGAAGGCCGAACGTTCCTTGCCCGGCAGCAATATCAGCTGAGCCATGTTTTTCCCGATCTAAAATGCAAGAAGCCCCGGTCGCCTTGCGGCAACCGGGGCTCGAAATACTGGCGAAAGCTTAGGCGCCCAGGGCCTTGCGGTTGCGCTGATGGCACTCGGCGGCGTACATGACCTTGAACATGGTCTTGCCGGTGCTCTTGAACAGACGCTTGGTGGACTTGGAAACGCAGCGGCGCTCCAGGGAAGAACGGCGGTTACGGTTGATGGCCATGACTAACTCCTTGAATCCGGCGATTTTTCGAAACCGCCAATCATAGTGGCTGGCACATCAATCGTCAACGAAGCCTTGATTTTTGGCTGTTTTTGGCAGCCGACCCTGGGGCCAGCCTTTGTTTCCATGGTCGTAGCATTTGGCGATTACTACTTGGCCTTGGCGCGCGGATGCGCGGCGTCGTAGACCTTAGCCAGATGCTGGAAGTCCAGGTGCGTATAGACCTGTGTCGAGGCAATGCTGGCGTGGCCGAGCATCTCCTGCACTGCCCGCAGGTCGCCGGAAGACTGCAGCACGTGCGAGGCAAAGGAATGGCGCAGCATGTGCGGATGGACGTGGGTCGGCAAGCCAAGCAGCACGGCCCGGCGGACCAGCCGCGCCTCGACCAGACGCGGGCTGATACGGGCGCCGCGCTGACCGACGAACAGGGCTTTCTCGTCCGGTTTGGCCAGTTCGCCGCGCACCGCCGACCAGGCCGTCAACGCCTCGCGCGCCTTGCTGCCCACCGGGACCAGACGCAACTTGTTGCGCTTGCCGAGAACGCGCACCTCGCCTTCATGGACAATGCTGTCGAGTGCTTCGCAATCGAGGGCGACCAGCTCAGACAGGCGCAGTCCGGAGGAGTAAAACAGTTCAAACATCGCCAGATCGCGCGCCACCTGGACCGGCTCATCGTCGTCGCTCGGCGCCAGCAGGCGCGCCGTTTCGTCGACCGACAAGGCCTTGGGCAGCAGCCGGGGCGATTTGGGCGGCCGGATGCCGTCGCAGGGATTGGCCTTGATCAGGCCGCGCTCACCCAACCAGCCAAAGAAACCTCGCCAGGCAGACAGCAGGCGGGCCAGTGAGCGCCCACCCAGCCCCTGCCCATGCAACTGGGCGACGAAACGCCGTACATGATGGACCTGCAAACCGGCCAGCGGAATTTCGGCGGCGGCGGCCAGCAATTTGCCGAGATCGCGGCGGTAATTGGAGAGGGTGTGCGGCGACAGCCGGCGCTGATCGGCCAGTTCGGCCAGCCAGGCGTCGACTGCCGCCAGCGGCGTCACAGCACGCTCTTGGTCACTCGGGCCAGCGCGGCGGACACCATTTCGCCGAGGCGTTCGAGGTAAAGCGTCCCCATCTCGGCGTAGAACCGGTGCGCGTCCTCGCTGCCCAGCGCGATCATGCCGATCGTGCCGCCACCGTTACGCAGGGCGATCAGCGCCTGCGAGCGGATGTGCGCAGCATGCTCGCCGAACCACGAGGCGGTGCCGAAACCGGCCGTCGAGCCGCAATACGGCCGGGCCAGCGTTTCGGCGAAGACCTGCAATTCCTCGCTGACCGCCGCGAATTCCGGCAGATCCTCGATACCTTCCGGCTTGTCCCACAGGCGCAGCGCGACGTGCGGCACGGAAAAATCGTCGCGCAGGTGGAAGTTGAGCAGATGAATGACCGCCTGGAAGGTTTCGGCGGCGATCAGCGCAACGGCCAGGCGATGCACCTTCTCGCTGATCTGGTCGTTTTCCTCGCCGAAGGCGATCAATTCGGCCAGCTTGCTTTCGGTCGTCCGGTTCTTTTCGCGCAGCGTCAGCATCTGGCGCTCAGCCAGCGAAACAGCACGGCCGCCATGCGGATGCGGCACGAAAATCTGCGCCATCAGGTCGGCGTATTGCTCGAAAAAACTCGGGTTGTTCTTCAGGTAGTCCGCGATTTCGTCGGGGAACATGGCGCTCATAATTCTATTTCTCCAGTGAATACGGTGACGGCCGGCCCGGTCATCAGCACCGGCCGGTCGCCGCCGCCCCAGGCGATGCTCAGGTCGCCGCCGCGCGTCGTCACGCGGACCGGCGAGTCGAGCAGGCCACGGCGGATGCCGGCGACCACCGCCGCGCAGGCGCCGGTACCGCAAGCCATGGTCTCGCCCGAACCGCGCTCGTAAACACGCAACTTGATGGCGTGCCGATCGACGATCTGCATGAAACCGGCATTGACCCGCTGCGGGAAACGCGGGTGGCGCTCGATCAGCGGCCCATGCTCGCCGACCGGCGCGGTGTCGACGCTGTCGACGACCTGCACGGCATGCGGATTGCCCATCGAGACGACGCTGGTTTCCAGCGTTTCGTCGGCGACGTCGAGCAGATGGATGATCACGTCATCGTCGGCGAGGAAAGGAATGTCGGCTGGCAAAAAGCGGGGCGTGCCCATGTCCACCGTGACATTCCCATCGCCTTCGAGACGCGGCGCAATCAGACCCTTCAGCGTCTCGACGCGAATCTCGCGCTTGTCAGTCAACCCTTGTTCGTGCACGAAACGGACGAAACAGCGCGCCCCGTTGCCGCACTGTTCAACCTCGCCGCCATCGGCATTGAAGATCCGGTAGCGGAAATCGACGCCCGGCTGGGTCGGCTTTTCAACCAGCAAAATCTGGTCGCAGCCAACGCCGAAATGGCGGTCGGCCAGATAGCACAGCTGTTCCGGACTCAGCGAAACCGGCTGACGAACACCGTCGAGAACGACGAAATCGTTGCCCAGACCGTGCATTTTCGAGAATTTAAGCTTCACAGACTGCTCCGCACAATAATTACAAAAAGGATAGCAGAGACAGTTACTTGTCTCAAATTCTTAAAGTTTTTTCTCCATCACGAAATCGTCCATTACGTAGCCGTGGCCGATATCGTCAACGGTCTGCTCGCGCACCACGAAGCCATATTTCTTGTAGGAATTGATGGCATTCGCATTGCGCTTGTTGACCTGCAGGATCACACAGGGATAGCCCTCGCGCCTGGCCCGCGCGGCGACGTGGGCGATCAGCTGGCCGCCGACGCCCTGACGCTGCACGTCCGGGTGGATATACAGCTTGTCGAGCTTGAACTCGCCCTTGTAGATTTCGCTGAAGGCGAAGCCGATGCGACGTCCTTCGTAGAAGGCCTGGTCCAGCCACTTGTGCAGATCTTCCAGATCGTCGTACAGGCGCTCGTGACCATAGCGCTGCTCAAGCATGAAATCGATCTGCTCCTGTGTGATGATGCCAGGATAGGTCGCCTGCCAGATTTCGCGGGCCAGCGCCGAGATCGCCGGGACATCGGGCGGGGTGACGGGACGGATTTCGATGTTCAGGTTGTTCATGGGTAAAACCTCTGCTCTCCGGGCGGCCGTGTCTTGAAACGCTTGTGCACCCAGTAATACTGCTCCGGCATACGCAGCACCTGGCTTTCGATGAATCGGTTCATGAATTCGGTATCGGCTTCGACGCTCTCGCCAGGGAAATTATCCCATGCCGGCATCACTTCGACCTCGTAGCCATCGGGCAGCTGACGGGTGATGCAGGCTACGACCCGTGCTCCAGTCAGGCGAACCAGGCGCGACAGGGCGGGAATCGTCGCCGCCTGGACGCCGAAAAAAGGCACGAAAATCGACTCTTTGGGACCGAAATCCATATCCGGCAGGTAATAAAACGGCCGACCGTCCTTCATCGCCTTGACGATCTTGCGCATCCCATCCTTGCGTGAAAGCAGCACGGCGTCGTTGAAACGTCGGCGGCCTTCGTAGAGCAAGCGATTGAGCACCGGATTCTTCTGCTTCGAAAAGACGCTGCAGGCGACGACATACATGGAAATCCGCGTTGCTCCGGCATCAAGCCCGATGAAATGCGGCGACAACAGAATAATCGGGCGCCCCTCGGGGTCGCTCAGATTCTCCACCCCCTGAATGCGGATCAGGCGCTGCAGGCGTTCTTTCGAGGCCCACCACCCCAAGGAGCGATCCAGAAAGGCCTTGGCGAAAACAATGAAATGCTGGCGTGCCATAGCCACCCGCTCGGCGTCGCTCCGGTCCGGGAAGCACAAGCGCAGATTGGTCAGCACGACATTGCGGCGCTCCTGCGCAAAAACGTAGAACAGCCGTCCCAGGCCTCCTCCCAAGGCACGCAGAACAGGCAATGGCAGCCAATGCAGGAGCCAGAGAAAACCAACGAGTATGTAGGAAAGCAATTTTTTCAAAATTTCACGCGAATCCGGGTCTCGATCTCGAAGCTAATCTGCGGGATACGGCGGCAAGGTGTAGCGGCGAGCGGATTACACTGCAGCAGCAAAGGAATGGAGAAGAGAAAGACCATGAGATCCCGGGGGTTGTATCCCCGTGAGAAAAGATTAATATTATCCGTTCGCCGAGTTAAACAGACAACTTGCGGGGCGACTAATAAATACTGCTAAAGCGTCACCAGCTCGTGGTCCGAAGCCGGTAACGCCGGACAAATGGACCATTGGAGCTTCGCATGAGCGAATATTTCTTCACTTCCGAATCCGTTGGCGAAGGCCATCCGGACAAAGTCGCCGACCAGATTTCCGACGCCATCCTCGACGCCATCCTGTCGCAGGACAAGCATTCCCGCGTTGCCGCCGAGACCCTGTGCAACACCGGTCTGGTTGTGCTGGCCGGTGAAATCAC
>CAIXSK010000275.1 GCA_903922075.1 uncultured beta proteobacterium
CGATCAGCGCCACCGGCTGGCCGCACGTCCAGCACCGGGGCGGCGCGACCGGCTTCCTCAAGGTGCTCGACGCCACCACGCTGGCCTTCGCCGATTTTGGCGGCAACCGGCAGTTCGTCAGCGTCGGCAACCTGCAGGACAACCCGCGCGCCGCGCTGATCCTGATGGATTACCCGAATCGCCGGCGCCTGAAGATACTCGGCAGCGTCGACGTGCTCGCCGCGGCATCCGCCGATCCGGACATGCTGGCCGCCGTCAGCAGCCCCGACGAGCCGGCCGCCGAGCGGATCATGGTTATCCATGTCGCCGCCTTCGACTGGAACTGCTCGCAGCACATCACTCCGCGTTACACCGAAAGCGAACTGGCCGAACATGGCCTGGCGCTGACAGAATCCCACCAAAGCCAAGGAGCGCAGCATGAAACTGTATGACCTGGAACTATCCGGCAACTGCTACAAGGTCCGCCTGCTGGCGGCGCTGGCCGGCATCCCGCTGGACATCGTCGCCGTCGATTTCATGGCCGGCGAACACAAGAAGCCACCGCTGATCGATCTCAATCCCTGGGGCGAAATCCCCATCCTGGTCGATGGCGACGTCGTGCTGCGCGATTCGCAGGCCATCCTGGTTTATCTGGCCGTCAAATACGCCGGCGAAACCTGGCTGCCCAAGGACGCGGCGGGCATGGCGACGGTCATGCAATGGCTGTCGACGTCGGCCAACGAAATCCAGAACGGCCCCGGCGCCGCCCGCTTGGTCGACAAGTTCGGCTACGCGCTCGACAAGCCCGACACCCTGCGCCGTTCGGCCCGCATCCTGCCGCTGATCGAAGCGCATCTGGCCGGCCACCACTGGCTGGCGCTGGAGCGGCCGACCATCGCCGACTGCGCGGTGATGCCCTACGTCGCGCTGGCCCCGGAAGGCGGCGTGTCGCTGGCGGAATTCCCCAACATCCGGCAATGGATCGCCCGGATCAAGGCCTTGCCCGGCTTCGTGCCTATGCCGGGGGTCTAACGGTAGGGCAGGAAAATTTCGATTTTGCCCATTTTTTGCCGCCGACCGTAGCATTTGGCCGTTTTGCCCGGTCAGAACGGCGATGCGCCGCCCGGATTTTTCCGGGTGGCCTTTCCGCTTCGGGACAAATCTAGGAAGCCTGGTCAAAGACCAGGCAAGTGGTGCTCGCGTGGGCGTAGAGCTTGCCGTCCGGTCCGAGCAGTCGGCCTTCCGCAGTCGCCACCTGGCGGCCGCCGTGCACCAGCCGGCCTTCGGCACGGACCAGCGGCACCGCCTCGGTGATCGCGCGGACGAGGTTGAGCTTCAGTTCCAGGGTCGTATAGGCCTTGCCGGCCGGCAGCGTGGAATGCACGGCGCATCCCATGGCACTGTCGAGCAGGGTCGCGAACCAGCCGCCGTGCACCGTGCCCATCGGGTTGTAGTGGCTGAAAGCTGGCTGTCCCTGAAATACCGCGAATCCGGGCTCGATGTGGAGCAGGGTGAAGTCGAGCGTGACCGCCATTGGCGGCGGCGGAATCTCCCCGGCGAGCAGCGCCTGAAATATCTGCAATCCACTACGCCCGGCGACCTGGGCAGATGAGGCTACGCCGGGCGCCGTTTGCAGGCGGGCACGCACGGCCGCTTCCTCGGCCCGCCAGCGGGCCAGCGTATCTTCGGGATTCATTGCGTCGGTTGGCGCTGCCATGAGATCAACTCCTATCTCTGCTGGGTGGTGGAAAGGTGGCTGTAGAGGCGCTTACTGCCGGCATCCCAGCCGCCGCCCAGGGCCCGGAAGGAGGCGATGGCGGCGCGTGCCGCCTCGGTTTGTGCCTGAGCCATCGCGTCGCGCACTTGCAGCAGGTTGCCGTCGGCATCGAGGACCTCGATCAGGCTGACAACGCCGCCCTGGTAGGCGGCCAACGAATTCTCGCGGGCCCGGGTGAGCGAGGCTTCGCCCCGCGTCAGGATGCCGACCTGGGCTTCGCGTTTGACCAGGGCGGAAAAGGCATTCTCGACATCCTCGGCCGCCCGCAATACGGCCAGCCGGTAGGCCGCCAGGGCTTCCGCCTCCTGGCCCCGCGCCGCTTCGATCTGCGCGTCGACGCGGCCGAAGTCGAACAGGCGCCAGCGCAGCCCGAGGACGCCCTGAGACTGGCTGGCCGCCGCGGTGAACAGGTTGCCGCTGGCAATCGCGGTGGCGCTGCCGAGCAGGGCGGCGAGCGAGAACTTGGGGTAGTACTCGGAAATTGCCACGCCGATGCGCGCATTGGCTGCCGCCAGGCGCCGTTCGGCGGCGATCAGGTCGGGCCGGCGGCGAATCATCTCGGCCGGGGTGCCGGTCGCGGCCAGCCCCGGGGCGACCGGCACTGGCACCACCGGGGCCAGTTCGGCGCGATGGGTACCCGGCGGCACGCCGAGCAGCACGTCGAGCGCGTTCATTGCTGCATCGAGGCCGGCTTCGAGGACGGGGACTTGGGCCTCGGCCCGGGTCAGCGAGCCCTCGGCCTGGTTCATCTGCAGTTCGGCAGCGATCCCCTTCTCGACTTGCAACCTGACTATTGCCAGTAACCGGCGGCGGGTTTCAACCTGCTGCCGGGCGATCGCGATGCGCGCCTGCAGTCCCCGGATCATCACGTAAACATCCGCCGTCTGCGCCGCCACGGCCAGCCCGGTCGCTACCGCGCCGGCTTCGGAGGCCTCGTAGGCGGCGTGGGCCGCCTCCTGCCCGCGGCGCAGACCGCCGAATACGTCGATCTCCCAGCTCGCCCCGAGGTTGGCCTCGTAGGAACTGCCGTAGCGATCGAAGCCGGGCGTCGCGTTGAGAACCTGGCCGAGCGGGGTCTCTACCGACTGGTAGGCGCGCGCTGCGCTTATACTAGCGTTGGCCGCGGGCAGCAGCGCTGCATCGGCGTAACGCAAGGCCGCCCGCGACTGGGCGACCCGGGCCGCTGTTTGGGCGATGTCGAGGTTCTGTTCGAGGGCCAGCGCGACGAGTCTCGTCAGCAGGGGATCGTTGAAGGCGGCCCACCAGATCGTCAGGTCGGCCTGGTGCTGAACCGGCCGGCGGTCGATCCCTTGCTGCCCAAGGAATGTGGGCGACAGGGCGATCTCGGGCGCCTTGTAGTCGGGGCCGACGGCGCAGCCCGTCAAGACGCTGGCACTCAGAAGCAGGGCGAGGGAGCGGGGATGGGCGAGCATGAGTATCCTTCGGGAGTTGATCTGTTGGGTGACTATAATCCAAAATCGTCACTAGTTGTCAAGTTATAGCATACGAGGTATTGTTTTCCCATGAGCGAAATTGAGTCTTCCATTCCCCTGTCGCGCGGCCCCGCCGACCACAGTGTCCGAGATCAGATCGTCGAGGCAGCCGACGAGCACTTCAGCCACTACGGCTACGAGAAAACCACGGTCTCCGACCTGGCCAAGGCGATCGGCTTTTCCAAGGCCTATATCTACAAGTTTTTCGATTCCAAACAGGCGATCGGCGAGGCCATCTGTACCAAGACCCTGAGTGCCATCGTCGTCGCGGTCGAAGAGGCGGTGGCTGGCGCGCCGACGGCCACCGAAAAATTCCGCCGGATGTTCAAGACCCTGGTGGCGACCAGCGTCAGCCTGTTCTTCAACGACCGCAAGCTGTACGACATCGCCGCGCATTCGGCCGGCGAGGGGTGGCCGTCCGCCCGCGCCTACGGGGAGCGCATGCGGCAGATCCTGAGCGAGATCATCCGCGAAGGGCGGGAGAGTGGTGAGTTCGAGCGCAAGACACCGCTCGACGAGACGGTGCATGCGATCTATCTGGTCGTGCTGCCCTTTGCCAATCCGCTGCTGCTCCAGTACAACCTCGACCTCGCCGAGGAGGCGCCGGTGCAACTTTCCAACCTGGTACTGCGCAGCCTGGCGCCTTAGTCGCTTAACAATCGCAGTGGTGACTATTGACAATAATAGTCACTCGGCGGAGGATGGTGGCCATCGTGTTCACGGAGGTCGCCATGCTTCAGCGCCGTAATATCCCCTTCCTTGCCGTCGTCGGTTTGTTGCCTTTGATCCTGGCAGCCTGCGGCGACGCCACTTCTTCAAACGATCCGCGGACTCAGCCTCCCCTCGTGCGAGTGGGAACGGTGGCCGCCGCCGGCCAGGCCGAGCGAACATTCACCGGCGTCGTTGCGGCGCGGGTGCAGAGCGACCTCGGTTTCCGCGTTCCCGGCAAGATCCTGGCCCGCCTGGTCGATAGCGGGCAGGCCGTCAAGCGCGGCCAGCCGCTGATGCGCATCGACCCCACCGACTTGCAGCTCGCCACCCGCGCCCACGACGAGGCCGTGGCCGCCGCCACGGCACGCGCCCGGCAGACCGCGGAGGACGAGGCACGCTACCGCGACCTCGTCGCGGCGGGCGCCGTGTCGGCCTCGGCCTACGACAAGATCAAGGCGGCTGCCGAGTCGTCCCGGGCCGAGCTCAATGCCGCCCGGGCCCAGGCCGACGTTGCCCGCAACGAAACCGGCTACACGGTCCTGCTCGCCGATGCGGACGGCGTGGTCGTCGACACCCTGGCCGAACCTGGCCAGGTCGTCGCTGCCGGTCAGGTGGTCGTCCGCGTGGCGCATGGCGGGCGCCGCGAAGCGCTCATCGAGCTCCCCGAAACCCTGCGCCCGGCGATCGGCTCCACCGGGCACGCCGCCTTGTATGGCAGCGGGCTGACGGGCGCCGCGAAACTGCGCCAGCTGTCGAATGCCGCCAACCCGCAGACGCGCACCTTCGAGGCGCGCTACGTGCTGGAGGGGCCCCTGGCCGACGCCCCCCTGGGCTCAACCATCGCCATCCACCTTGCGCCCGACCACGCCGCGCCTGCGCTGCAGGTGCCGCTCGGCGCCATCTTCGATGCGGGTAAAGGGCCCGGCGTCTGGCTGGTCGACAAGGCCACGCCGCGCGTCACCTGGCGCGCCGTGCAGCTGGCCGGCCTCAGTGGCGAAGCGGCCACGGTCGTCAGCGGTCTGGCGGCAGGCGATCGGGTTGTCGTGCTCGGCGCGCATCTGTTGCATGAAGGCGAGCCGGTGCGGGTGGCTGGCGAGGCAACAACGCCGGGCGTGGCGGCGGCCGGTGGGGAACGGCAATGAGTGCTTTCAACCTCTCCGCCCTGGCTGTCCGCGAGCGCTCAGTCACGCTATTTCTGATGCTGGCGATCTTCGTCGCCGGCGCCATTGCCTTCCTGACGCTGGGCCGGGCCGAAGACCCCGCCTTTACCATCAAGCAGATGACCGTGGTCACCGCCTGGCCCGGCGCGACGGCCAGGGAGATGGAGGAACTGGTCGCCGAGCCCCTGGAAAAGCGCATGCAGGAACTGCGCTGGTATGACCGGACCGAGACCTTTACCCGGCCGGGCCTGGCTTTCACCACCGTGTACCTGCAGGACGGCGCGCCGCCGCCCGAGGTCCCGGAGCAGTTCTATCAGGCGCGCAAGAAACTGGGCGATGAGGCCGGCAAGCTGCCGCGCGGCGTCATCGGCCCGATAGTGAACGACGAATACGCCGACGTGACCTTTGCGCTCTATGCCTTGAAAGCCAAGGGCGAGCCGCACCGGCACCTGGTCCGCGACGCCGAGACGATGCGCCAGCGCCTGCTGCATGTGGCGGGCGTCAAGAAGGTGAACATCATCGGCGAGCAGGCCGAACGGATCTTCGTCGAATTCTCCCATGACCGCCTGGCCACTCTGGGCGTCTCGCCGCGCGACCTCTTCGCGGCGCTGAACGGGCGCAACGTCATGACGCCGGCCGGTTCGATCGAGGCCAAGGGGCCGCAGGTCTTTATCCGGCTGGAGGGTGCCATCGACGACCTGGAGGCGATCCGCAATACGCCGGTCGCGGCGCGCGGCCGGACGCTGAAGCTCGGCGACATCGCCGAGGTCAAGCGCGGCTACGAGGATCCGGCTTCTTTCATCATCCGCAACAACGGCGAACCGGCCCTGCTGCTCGGCGTCGTCATGCGCGAGGGCTGGAACGGCCTCGATCTGGGCAAGGCGCTGGAGGCGGAAGCGGCGGCGATCAACGCCGAGATGCCGCTCGGTATGAACCTGTCCAAGGTCACGGACCAGTCGGTCAATATCCACTCGGCCGTCGGGGAGTTCATGGTCAAGTTCTGCGTTGCCCTCGGCGTGGTCATGCTGGTCGGCTTCCTGAGCATGGGCTGGCGCGCCGGCATCGTGGTCTCGGCCGCGGTGCCGCTGACCCTGGCCGCGGTCTTCGTGATCATGGCGGCGACCGGCAAGAACTTCGACCGGATCACGCTGGGTTCGCTGATCCTGGCGCTGGGGCTTTTGGTCGACGATGCGATCATCGCCATCGAGATGATGGTGGTGAAGATGGAGGAAGGCTACGACCGCATCAGCGCCGCGGCCTATGCCTGGAGCCATACCGCCGCGCCGATGCTCTCCGGGACGCTGGTCACGGCAATCGGCTTCATGCCGAACGGCTTCGCCAAGTCGACTGCCGGCGAGTATGCCGGCAACCTGTTCTGGATCGTCGGCATGGCCTTGATCGTCTCGTGGATCGTCGCCGTCGTATTCACGCCCTACCTGGGGGTGAAGCTGCTGCCCAACTTCAAGCCGCACCAAGGCGGGCATGGGGCCATCTACGCCACCCCGCGCTACGAGCGCTTCCGCCGCCTGCTGGGCCAGGTGATCCGGCGCAAATGGCTGGTCGCGGCGAGCGTGATCGGCGCCTTCGTCGTCGCGATCCTGGGCATGGCCGTGGTCAACAAGCAGTTCTTCCCGACGTCCGACCGGCCCGAGGTCTTGGTCGAAGTCCAGATGCCGTATGGCACCGCTATCCAGCAGACCAGTGCGGCGACGGCCAAGATCGAGGCCTGGCTGGCCCAGCAGCCGGAAGCGAAGACCGTCACCGCTTACGTCGGCCAGGGGGCGCCGCGCTTCTACCTGGCCATGTCGCCGGAACTGCCCGATCCATCGTTCGCCAAGATTGTCGTCCTGACCGAGGACCAGGTGGCGCGTGAGGATCTCAAGTTCAGGCTGCGCCAGGCGGTGGCCGACGGCCTGGCGCCCGAGGCGCGGGTGCGCGTGACCCAGTTGGTGTTCGGCCCGCCGTCGCCGTTCCCGGTCGCCTTCCGCGTCATGGGGCCGGACCCCGACCAGCTGCGCAGCATCGCCGCCGAGGTGCGGACCGTGATGCAGGCCTCAGCCCAGATGCGGACGGTCAATAGCGACTGGGGCGAGCGCGTACCGACGCTGCGTTTCTCGCTCGACCAGGACCGGCTGCAGAGCCTCGGCCTGAGTTCCAGTGACGTCGCCCAGCAGCTGCAGTTCCTGTTGAGCGGCATCCCGATCACCGAGGTGCGCGAGGATATCCGTTCGGTCCAGGTCGCCGCCCGTTCGGCCGGGAGCACCCGGCTCGACCCGGCCCGGATCGCCGATTTCACCGTGGTCGGCGCGGCCGGCCAGCGGATTCCGCTGGCCCAGGTCGGTACCGTGGACGTCCGCATGGAAGACCCGATCCTGCGCCGTCGCGACCGCACGCCGACCATCACCGTGCGCGGCGATATCGCCGAGGGCCTGCAGCCGCCGGACGTCTCCGCCGCCGTCTTGAAGGATCTGCAGCCGGTCATCGCCAGGCTGCCGGCCGGCTACCGGATCGAGGAGGGCGGTTCGATCGAGGAATCCGGCAAGGCCAATCGTGCCATGGCGCCGATCTTCCCGATCATGATCGCGCTGACGCTGATCACCATCATCTTCCAGGTCCGCTCGATCTCGGCGATGCTGATGGTGTTCGCCACCGCGCCGCTCGGCCTGATCGGGGTCGTGCCGACCCTGCTGTTGTTCCAGCAGCCGTTCGGCATCAACGCGCTGGTCGGCCTGATCGCGCTGTCCGGCATCCTGATGCGCAATACGCTGATCCTGATCGGCCAGATTCGTGAAAACGAACAGGCCGGGCTGGATCCGTTCAGTGCGGTGGTCGAAGCGACGGTGCAGCGCGCCCGGCCGGTGATCCTGACCGCGCTCGCCGCCATCCTGGCCTTCATCCCGCTGACCCAGTCGGTGTTCTGGGGAACGCTGGCCTATACCCTGATCGGCGGCACCTTCGCCGGGACGGTGCTGACCCTGGTCTTCCTGCCGGCCTTGTACGCGATCTGGTTCAAGATCAGGCCGGCGGTGGAGAGCGGGCAGGGCGTTCCCGGGTTGCCAAGAGAAGCTATCGCAACTTAGCAGAAGGGGGCGCTACGCCGGCCACGCAGCACAGTGCCGGCGTGCCGCCTCGGATCGAAGCCATGCCTGGCGTCGTGCCGATGCCGGAGGCTAGGAAATTTCGATTTTGGCCATTTTTTGCCGCCGACCGTAGCATTTGGCCGTTTTGTCCGGTCAGAACGGCGATGCGCGGCCCGGATTGCACCGGGCGGTGCATCGCCGCCTGGCGTTGCAGGCATTAAAAAACAGCTTGCCGGCCGCTGGCTTGTCGGCGATTTGTTTCCGGCGTGAGTGCCACGGACGTGGAACTGTTGGCAAGCGCGGATTTCCGACCGGGAAAGCCGGATAATGGCGGCCTCTTTGTTTTGAACGCCATTTTGGAAGCCCCGCATGGAAATCAAGGTCAATTTTCTCGACAAGCTTCGTCTTGAAGCCAAGTTCGACGACTTCACGGTGATTGCCGACCAGCCCATCCGCTACAAGGGCGACGGCTCGGCGCCAGGGCCGTTCGATTACTTTCTGGCTTCGTCGGCCTTGTGCGCGGCTTACTTCGTCAAGCTGTACTGCGACACGCGCAACATCCCGACCGAGAACATCCGCCTGTCGCAGAACAACATCGTCGATCCGGAAAACCGCTACCAGCAGATTTTCAAGATTCAGGTCGAGTTGCCGGCGGATATTTCCGACAAGGACCGCCAAGGCATTTTGCGTTCCATCGACCGGTGCACGGTCAAGAAGGTCGTGCAGGCCGGGCCGGAATTCGTGATCGAGGAAGTGGAAAATCTGGACGCCGATGCGCAGGCCCTGCTGACGCTGAATCCCGATGCGGAAACCAGCACCTATATCGCCGGCAAGGACCTGCCGCTGGAGCAGACCATTGCCAACATGTCCGGCGTTTTGGCCGGCCTGGGCATCAAGATCGAAATCGCTTCGTGGCGCAATCTGGTGCCCAACGTCTGGTCGCTGCACATCCGCGACGCGCATTCGCCGATGTGTTTCACCAACGGCAAGGGCGCCACCAAGGAAAGCGCGCTGGCCTCGGCGCTCGGTGAGTACATCGAGCGGGCGAGCTGCAATCACTTCTACAACGACCAGTTCTGGGGCGAAGACATCGCCAACGCGGCCTTCGTGCATTACCCGAACGAGCGCTGGTTCAAGCCGGGCCGCAAGGATGCGCTGCCGGCAGGGATTCTCGACGAGTACTGCCGGGCAATCTACAACCCCGATGGCGAACTGCGCGCTTCGCATCTCTACGACACCAACTCCGGCAATACCCAGCGCGGCATCTGCACCTTGCCCTATGTGCGCCAGTCGGACGGCGAAACGGTGTATTTCCCGACCAACCTGATCGACAACCTGTTCCTCAGCAATGGCATGAGCGCCGGCAACACGCTGGTCGAAGCGCAGGTCCAATGCCTGTCGGAAATTTTCGAACGGGCGGTCAAACGCGAAATCCTCGAAGGCGAACTCGCCCTGCCCGATGTGCCGGCGGAAGTGCTGGCCAAATACCCCGGCATCGTGGCCGGCATCGAAGAACTGGAAAAACAGGGCTTCCCGGTGCTGGTCAAGGACGCGTCGCTGGGCGGCGAATTCCCGGTGATGTGCGTGACCCTGATGAACCCGCGGACCGGCGGCGTGTTCGCCTCCTTCGGCGCCCACCCCAGCCTGGAGGTCGCGCTGGAACGCAGCCTAACCGAGTTGCTGCAGGGCCGCAGCTTCGAAGGCCTGAACGACCTGCCGCGGCCGACCTTCGAGAGCAACGCGGTCACCGAGCCGAACAACTTCGTCGAACACTTCATTGACTCCAGCGGCGTCGTCTCCTGGCGCTTTTTCAGCGCCAAGGCCGATTACGAATTCGTCGAATGGGACTTTTCTGGCCACGGCGAGAACTCCAATGCCGATGAAGCCGCTACCTTGTTCGGCATCCTCGAAGCCATGGGCAAGGAAGCGTACATGGCGGTCTACGACCAACTCGGCGCCACCGCCTGCCGCATCCTGGTGCCGGGGTATTCCGAGGTTTATCCGGTCGAAGACCTGATCTGGGGTAACACCAACCAGGCGCTGGCCTTCCGTGAAGACATCCTGAACCTGCACCGCCTCGACGACGCCAGCCTGGAAGCGCTGCTCGACCGCCTGGAAGACAGCGAACTCGACGACTACACCGACATCATCACCCTGATCGGTATCGAGTTCGACGAAAACACGGTCTGGGGCCAGCTGACGATTCTCGAGTTGAAGCTGTTGATCAATTTGGCCCTGCAGGACTTCGAAGCGGCCAAGGAGCAGGTCGAAACCTACCTGCAATACAACGAGAACACCGTCGAGCGCGGCTTGTTCTATCAGGCCCTGAACGTCGTGCTGGAAGTGCTGCTCGACGACGAGCTGGAACTGGCCGACTACGAGACCAATTTCCGCCGGATGTTCGGCGACCCGCGAATGGACGCGGTGATCGGGTCAGTTGACGGCAGCGTGCGCTTCCACGGCCTGACGCCGACGAGCATGAAACTGGAAGGGCTGGACCGGCATCAGCGGCTGATCGACAGCTACCGGAAATTGCACGCGGCGCGGGGCAAGGGGGCGGCTTGATTCAGTTGGTGCTGCGGGTTATAGCGTGCTTGTCCGCATTTCGGTTTTTGCCATTTTTTCGGGCCGACCGTAGCATTTGTTTTTTGCACCCATGCCAGGGAAAACAATAGGGGTCTGACCCTTATTGTTCTAGATCAGGTTGACCGTTTCAACAGGAAGCTTCGAGAAGCGAATGGGCTTGAACCACATGACACGAGAGGCAGGATTTCATTATTCAGACGTTTTCTCTACTTCGATACATTTTATGCTGCTGATGCTCCAATCATCGTCTGCGAAGGCAAGACGGATAACGTTTACCTCAAGTGTGCAATTAAAAGTCTCGCGCCCTCATATCCAAAACTCGTGATATCAGGAAAGGAAGCAAAGCTCAAGGTTCGTTTTTTCAAGTATTCCGATAGAAGAACGAGCGTGATAACTCAGCTTACAGGCGGCGTCGGCGGAATCTGCCATCTATTGAAGAACTATTACGAGGATGTACGGACAAGATTCCATGCACCGATGCCGAAACAGCCAGTCATCGTACTGATTGATAACGACAAGGGCGCGAACACTGTTTTTGAAGCCATCGCCGGCATCACGAAGAAGAAAAAGCCGGCTGGCATAGCCCCCTTTATCCATGTCACGAGCAACCTTTATGTTGTGCCAACACCGCTGGGTCCGAAAAAGGAACAGAGCTGCATTGAAGATTTTTTCGACAATGCCACACTTGCCACACCCTTAAACGGCAAGCTCTTTAATGGGAAAAAAGATGCTGATGATTCGGTTCATTATGGGAAATCAGCATTTGCTCTCAACGTAGTCGCAAAGGACGCCAACAATATCGACTTCAAGAAATTCCATCCAATTTTGGAAAGAATTGTTTGCGTAATTGACGACTACGAAGCGAAGCAGGTAGCAGCGGCAAAGAATGTCGTGTCGTAGCGAGTGAAGACCCAAGCAGCTACCTACAGAAATGCCAACCCCAAGAAAGCTTTTGGCTGCTAACTGCCGAATGTCATATTGCACCTACCGGCAGTTCTCCCTTTTTGTTGCTGACAGTGGCTCCGTAAGGTGGAGCGGCAGGAAAGAACACATCTGAGCCGGTCAGATTGATGCGATCAGGTAGCAACTACCTTCGCAACATGGCTTATGCCTTGCCAAACGCGCTAACCCAGCGTCTTTCCCCGGTCAAACCCATGCCGAATTAGCAGACGAGCGCCAGCTACCCAAGCACATGGTCGTAAGCCCGTCTGAGCAGATTGCGTTCGACCTCGCTCAGTTGCCGCGATTCGGTGATCGCGATGAAGCGGCTGTTCGTCCGTTCGGCCGCCGAGAACGGCGGGTCGGTCGTGGTGAAGGCGGCGAGCAGGACGGGCACGTCGCCTTCCGGGGTGTCGACCCAGGCCGAGAATTCTGGTTCCGGGTCGAGCGCGCCTTCGGGCAGGCCGAGGTGGATTTCGGCTTCGCGGACGACCGCGGTCGGGTGGAACTGGATTTTCGGCGAATAGTCTTCGTCGCGCAGCGCGGCCAGCGCAGGCAGCGGGCTGAAGGCGACGATGCCGGCGCTGAAGCAGAGGAAGCGGACGCGGCCGCTGGTTTTCTGCTTGTGGAGCAGGATCAGGCGCGGTGAAACGCTCATTGTCTACTTGGCGTATTCGACGATCAGGGCTTCGCCGCGCAATTGCTGCGGTCGGCCCCAGATTTGCACCGAATCCACGTAGCTGTCGGCTTTGTCCGGATGCACCAGCAGCACCTGGTATTCGGCAAAGACGCGGCCGTCCGGGAAGAAGGTGGCCTTGCCGAAGCGGGCCTTGCCGCGCCAGTAGGCGACGACGCTGACTTCCTGCGAGAAGGGATCGACCGCTTCCTCGAAGGTGGCTTCGGCCCACACCGGCTCGTCGCCGATGGACAGGCCGAGTTTGCTCACCTGGCCGCGCAGGGCGGCGCAGACGGCCTCGCCCAACGCGACGTCAGGCGCTTGCGGCATGGTCAGGCCGGCGCGTAGGTGTAGCAGTTCTTCGGACAGACGCGGCCGCAGGAGCCGCAACCGATGCAGTCCATGGCATTGGCCAGGGACATCACCATCATGTTGTCGTCTTCGCTGTCATCGTCGTCGTCGAGCTCGCGTTCGACCAGGTCGAGCACGTTGCGCGGGCAGACCTTGTAGCAGCGGCCGCAGCCGATGCACTTGGACTGGTCGAGGTGGGTGGCGAATTGCGGCGTCCATTCGACGCCGCCGCGGGTCAGGCCGGTAATCATGCGGGTTGTCCTTTCTGGGCGGCGGTCAGGCGGGCGTTGGCTTCGGCCCAGGCCTGGCAGGCGTCAAAGGTGGATTGGGCGATTCCCGGGATCTCCTGGTAGGCCGCCGGCAGGCGGTCTTCCACGAGGTCGTGCATCTGGGATGCCCACTCGGAAGCGATGCGTTTCAGTTTCTTCACTTCCTTGTCGAGGGCGGCGATTTCTTCGGCGGACATGGTGCCTCCGGAAGACTTATAGGCCGGCGACGGCCGAATGCTGGCCGATGCGCTCGATGGCGACGCCGAGGATTTTGTCGGCTTCGTCCTTCATCTTGGACAGGCTGGCGAAGCCGAAACGATGCACGTCGCGCAGGGTGCGGTCGACGGCGACCAGCTTGCCGACGGTGATCAGGGCGCGGCCGAAGCCTTCGTGCGTCAGGTGCACCAGCGGCACGGCGAGCAGCTTGCATTCCTTTTCGATCAGCACAGCGATGGCGTTGTAGAACGCTTTGACGCGGGAGATGGTCTCGTCGTCCGGATCACCGATCAGCGGAATGCCGGCCTTGCGTTCCTTGGTCAGCACGTAGGGATCGAGAATCTTCTCGACGCTCCAGCCCTGGTAGGTGCCGTAGGTGTCGAGGGCGCGCATCTGGCGGGCCATCTCCTTGACGAAATCGGTTTCGAAGATGGGATCGGCGGCAATGGCTTCGGTCATGGTGTTACTCCTTGGGGAATGCGGGGGAATCGTTGGAAATCGGGATCAGTTGCGGCGCCGGCATCAGGCCGGGGATCAGGCCGATGACGACACGGGCGATGGCCAGGGCGCCGAGAAAACCGGCGATGGCGCCAAGTGCCGTGGCGCCGTCGCTGCCGTCGAGGGTGGCGCCGAGCCAGGCGCCGAGCAGCATGGCGAAGGCCGGGAAGAGGTAGCCGAGCAGGGCCGACAGCGACAGCTTGCTTTCCGGCAGGGCGATGCTGACCAGGTCGCCGGCCCGGACGTCGCCGCTGACCGGCAGGGTGAGCAGGGTGGCCGGGCGGCCGCTGGCCATCTTGCCGATGCCGCAACTGCTGCCCTGGCCGCAGGAACTGCAGCCGGCGGTTTCCATGGCGACGACGGCCTGGCCGCCTTCGACGCGCTGGACGATGCCGCGATGTTCAATCATGCCGGTGCTCATCATCCTTCCCAACCTTCCTCTTCCATGCTGGCGAAGCGGTCGTCGGACTTGGCCTTGGTCTGGGCGGCCAGGGCGCGGTCGATCCAGGCGACGCCGCCTGCGGTCATGGCTTTTGAGATTTGCAGCAGCAGGTCGTCGATGCTATCGATTTCGTCGACGCGCATCGGCTGGATACCCTTGGCCATCAGCTTCTTGATCGCCGAGCCGCCAATCGCCATGACGTAGACCGCGACGCAGCCTTCCAGGAAATCGACCTTGGCGCCCAGCTTGTCTTCGTTGCCGTCCATCGCCTCTTCGGCGAATTCGGCAACGCCGACCAGCGTCGCCTTGTCCGGCGTCACCTCATAGACCGCGAAACCTTCGGCCGAACCGAAGTGTTGATTGACGCGGGTCCGGTCGGTGGAGGCGAAGGCGACCTTGATCACGGCTTCCGGCGCCTGCTTAATGGACCAGACCAGCTGCAGCCGACGCGATGACATGTTGCTTGCCGGCACCGTGGTCGCGGTCGTCGGCCCAGTAGATTGATCGATAGGGTTCGAGTTCATGGTGTTGGCTCATCATCAGGTTGGCGAGATCGAACAGGGCCTGCCGCGTGCCGCGGTAGCCCACCCAGGTGCGGGCATAACCGCCCACGTGGTCGTACTGCGGGAAGCCGGCGCGCAACAGCGGCAGGCCAAGTCGTTCAGCGGTCTGGACGGCGTGCGAGTTGGCGATGACCAGTTGGGCGTCGGCCGCCTTCGCCTCCTTTTCCATGTCTTCGAGGTCGCCGATGATGACCTTGGGGATAGTCAGCGCCGCCAGGCTGTCGTGCTTGGCCGGGCTGACGGCGGCGACGATTTCGGCGCCCATGCCGGTCAGGTAGCGGACCTGCATGCCGAGCAGGTCGGGGTCGGCGGCCAGCGCGATGCGGGCGAAACCGGCCATGAAATGGCAATCGACCATGGCATCCTGCAACTGGGCGCGGTGGCGTTCGATTTTTTCCGGCACCGGCTTGCCGGAAATCTCGGCCAGCGCCTGGGTGAAATCGTCGCAATCGTCGAGACCCATCAGGCCGGCGAAGCGGTAGTCGGGCACACCAGTGCGCTTGTTCAGGAGGTCGGCGGCCTTGTACAGCGAGGGGCCGATGACCAGCGTTGCGGTCGACTCGCCCATGATCTCGATTTCCGAACGCGGCGTGCCGCCCAGCGTCAGCGCCGAGTATTCCGATTCGGTCAGGTGACCGTCGAGCGAATCGCCGATGTCCGGGACGACGATGGGGCGCAGGCCGAAAGCCTCGATCCATTCCTTGATCGCCTCGATGTCGCCCGGCGTCAGCATCGCCGAGGCCAGCACATTGACCTGCTTCGGGCGCTTGCCGACGGTGGCGCTCTCCGGCACCAGCGTTTCGATCAGCGACTCGATGGCCAGCGCGTAGCCGCTTTCCAGGCAGCCGACGTAATCCGGCGTATTGACCGGGATCACCGCGACGTGGGCGAATTCGGGATGGGCGACGCGAAAATCGCCGACTGCCCGGCGGATGTCGGTACCCTGCGTTTCGGACAGGCCGGTGGTGACCAGGCCGATGATGTCCGGCTTGCTCTTGTCGGAAAGCGTACGCAGCGCCTCGATGATGTTCTCGTCGGCGCCCATGATCGTCGATACCTGATCCATCGCCGTCGTCTGTAGCGGAATCGGCTCGCGGAAGTGGCGCACGAAGAAGACCTTGCCGAAGGCCGTGCAGCCCTGCGAGCCGTGCATCAGCGGCAGGCTGCGGGCGAGGCCGAGAAAGGCCAGCGACGCGCCAACCGGCTGGCTAACCTTGAGCGGGTTAACCGCCAGCGCCTTCTTGGATTGGATGATTTCGGCCATTTTGCTCGGCTTGATAAAAGGGTACGCATACCCTTTAGCAAGGACCGAGCCAAACTAAAAACGTAATTTA
>CAIXSK010000276.1 GCA_903922075.1 uncultured beta proteobacterium
CCGTTCATGCTCGGCATCGACGGCGAATGGGGGAGCTGGTTTGCCTATCGCGCGGTGGCGCTGGCAAATTCTCGATTTTGGCCATTTTTTGCCGCCGACCGTAGCAATCCGTGCCTGTCCTGCCCGGAGCAGCCCTGCATCGCCGCCTGCCCGGCGGACGCCATGGCCGGCGGCCAGTTTTCGCTGACGCGCTGCGCCGGCTATCGTCTGCAAGCCGATTCGGCGTGCGCCTATGGCTGTCTCGCCCGTTCAGCCTGCCCGGTCGGTGCCGAACACCGCTACGCCGACGATCAGATGCGCCACGTCTACGCTCAGTCGCTGGCCATGCTGCGGAAATACAGCGCCGAAAAATAAGCGGCGGGCGGCTGGCTCAATCGACGAGCGCGGCGAGCCGCCGCCCGGAGGCCAGCCACTGCAGCAGCTTGTCGAACAGGATGTCCGGTCCGACCGGCTTGGCCAGAAAGTCGTCCATGCCGGATTCCAGACAGGCCCGCCGGTCCTCGGCAAAGGCATTGGCGGTCATGGCGATGATCGGGATGTCCTGGCCGCCGGGCAAGCGTCGTATCCGGCGGGTCGCTTCCAGACCGTCCATGACCGGCATCTGCATGTCCATCAGGATCAGGTCGTAGGGCTGACCGCGCACGCAGTTGACCGCCTCCTCGCCGTTTTCGGCGATCTTGACCGAGAGCAGTTCGGATTCGAGCAGTTCGAGCACCACCTCGCGGTTGATCCAGTTGTCTTCGACGAGCAGGATCGAACGGCCGGCAAATTGCTGACGCAGGACGTCGACGGCCGCCGTCGGCCGCCCGGCCATCGCCTTTTCTCCAGGCTGCGCGCCGCCCCCCCGGGCCAGGCAGACGGTGAACCAGAAGGTGCTGCCGACGCCCGGCCGGCTGGTGCAACCGGCATCGCCCCCCATCAGTTGCGCCAGGCGCCGGGTAATGACCAGCCCCAGCCCGGTGCCGCCAAAGTTTCGGGTGGCAGAATTGTCGGCCTGCTCGAAGGGGGCAAACAGCCGATCGATGACCGCCGGTTCCAGCCCCGGGCCGCTATCGACGACTTCGAAGCGGAGCATTTCGCCGGCCTCCCTGGCGCCTTCGTGCACACAGCGCAGGGTGACCTTGCCGGCGTCGGTGAACTTGACGGCGTTGGCCAGGTAATTGAGCAGCGCCTGGCGCAGGCGGGTCGGATCGCCGAGCAGCCTGGCGGGGACTGCTGCACACTGGATGTCCAGGCGCAGGCCCTTGCGCCGGGCGTCGTCCGAGACAAGCTCGCTGACCGCAGTGCAGATTTCCAGAGGATCGACCGCCACCGATTCAATTTGCAGCCGATCCGCCTCGATCTGGGACAGACTCAACACGTCGTGGATGATCGCCAGCAGATGGTCCACCGCGGACTGGATCTTGTCCAGCCGGGCGCGCTGCACGTCGCTGACGCCTTCGCGGCGGACGAGGTGGGTCATCCCGGTCACTGCATTGAGCGGCGTTCGCAATTCATGGCTCATGTTGGCCAGAAAGGCGCTCTTGGCCCGGTTGGCCGCCTCGGCTGCCTCCTTGGCCGTCGATAGTTCGCGGGTCCGCTCGCGCACCAGGCCCTCCAGGTTTTCGCGGTAGCTGGCCAGTTCGCGCTCGACCTGCTGGCGCTCGGTGACGTCGCGGGCGGAGCCGACGGTGCCGATCAGTTCGCCGCGCTCGTTGATGAACGGCGCCTTGCGCACGTCGAGGCAAAGGTAGCGGCCGCGAACATTGCCAAACTCCTCGAAGGTCGACGGCGCGCCGCGTTCCAGGGTGGCGACGTCTGAGTCCTGGCACAGTTCGCCGAAGGTATGCCATTGCGGGTCGTCGGCATGGCTGTCGCGCTCGCGTTGGGCAAAAAACAGGTCCGTCCGGCCGACCGGTTCCGATGCATCGCGCGCCTGCAACAGTTGCTCGGCCACCGCCCGGTTGGTAAACAGGTAGCGGCCGTCCAGGCCCTTGGCCCAGATCATGTCCGGCACGTTGTCGCACATCATGCGCAGCAGGTTCGAGAGTTCGCGGGCGCTCACCTCGCTGTCGCGCAATGCCGTCTCGACCTGGCGACGCTCGCGCATTTCGTCGGTCAGGCGCATGTTGAGCTCGATGGCCTGGGTCGCCCAGCGGGAATTGCGCAGGCCCTTGGTCAGGATCAGTATCGTCACCAGCAGGCCGGCGGCGGCGAGCCAGACGAAGTAAGGCTCGCCGCCGTTGGCATAGAGCCAGGCGTAGCGCAGGAACAGCGGCAACATGATGCCGGCGCCGACGGACAGGAAAAACCAGGGGACGACGGCAAAGCCCAGAGTCGCCACGGTAATCAGCGAGAGCGCCAGAAAGAGCCCCATGCTGTGGTCGAAACTGCCGGCATCGGCCGGCACCAGCAAGGCCCCGGCGCCACAGCTGAGGGCGGCCAGCACGCCGACGCCAGCGCGCGTCCGCAGGCACTGTTCGGCGTTGTCCGGCGTCAGGCCGCTGCGCCGGACGCGCCATTCGTACGCCACCATCAGGCAGGACACCAACACCACTATCGACAACCAGCCGAGGCGGATATCGCTCGCCAGCCCGGCGTGTTCGAGAATCAGCGAGAAAATGAACGCGCCGACACCGACGCCGACCAGATTCCCCGCTGCCTGGCCGAAAAATGTCTCGGCCCGCACCAGGCGCACCCGCTGCTCGAACGGCAGATGCCGGACCGAATCGCCAAAGCCGCTCAGGGAATCGAACTCGAAGGACATGGTGCTTAGCTGGAAATCGGCCGGGCGCCGGACAGCGCCAGCCAGCCGCGCACGACGCGGTAGCCGACCCACAGGCCGAGAATGGGGATCATGATCCAGGCGGCGAGCGGGATGCCGATGATGGTCAGCATGACCAGCCCGGAGATCACCAGCCAGAGCAACGTGAACCAGAAGGTGCGGATCTGCCAGCGGAAGTGGCTTTCCAGCCAGGTGCCGGCGACGTCGCCGCGCTTCAGGTAATTAAGGAAGACGGCGATCAGCGACGGCAGGCCGAAGACGAAGCCACCGGCGACCGTGGCCACCGCCGAGGTGACGCCGATGAAGACAGCAACACCGTGCAGCGCGTAGATGACGTGGGTCAGCTGGACCAGCGAGGGACGAACGCCTTGAAGATCGGGGGCCGGAATCGGTTCCTGCATGCCTCAGTCCTTGTCGATGAACTTTTGCAAAAACAGCGCATGGCCAGCTTGTGGGTCTAGTACGTAAGGCATATAGCCGGCACGTTCGTAGCATGCCATTGCACCGTGGTTTTTGGAAAGCACTTCCAGCGTCAATTTGCAGCAGCCGAGCTCGGCGGCGCGCTGTTCGGCCCAGGCCAGCAGCGCCCGGCCGATGCCCTGCCCCCGGCGGTCGGCGCGGACGACGATGTCGTGGACATTGAGCAGCGGTTTGGCCGCAAAAGTCGAGAAACCGGCGAAACAGTCGATCAGGCCGACCGCCTGGCCGTCGAGCCAGGCCAGCGCACCATGAAAGCCTGGCACCTCACGCATGGCTCCGACCAGATTGAGCTTGGCGTATTCCGACAGGCCGTCGCCGCCGCCCATCGGGTCGCTGGCATAGTGATCGAGCAGGTCCAGCCAGATCAGCGCCTGATCGGCATCGGACAGATCGAGGGAGCGGACGGCGAGATTCACAGGCCGAGATCGTCCCACATGGCGTCGACTTTCTGCTTGACGGCGGCATCCATGACAATCGGCCGCCCCCACTCGCGATTCGTCTCGCCCGGCCACTTGTTGGTCGCGTCCAGCCCCATCTTGGAGCCGAGGCCGGCCACCGGCGAGGCGAAGTCGAGGTAGTCGATCGGCGTGTTGTCGACCAGCGTCGTGTCGCGCGTCGCGTCCATGCGCGTCGTCATCGCCCAGACCACTTCCTTCCAGTCGCGGATGTCGATGTCGTCATCGACGACGATGATGGTCTTGGTGTACATGAACTGGCGCAGGAAGCTCCAGATGCCGAACATGATCCGCTTGGCGTGGCCGGGATACTGCTTCTTGATGCTGACGATGGCCATCCGGTACGAACAACCTTCCGGTGGCAGGTAGAAATCGACGATTTCCGGATACTGCTTCTGCAACAGCGGCACGAAGACCTCGTTGAGCGCGACGCCGAGCACGGCCGGCTCGTCGGGCGGCTTGCCGGTGTAGGTGCTGTGGTAGATCGGGTCGCGGCGCATGGTGATGCGTTCGATCGTGAACACCGGGAATTCGGCCTGCTCGTTGTAGTAGCCGGTGTGATCGCCGTAGGGGCCTTCGAGCGCCATCTCGCCGGGGTGGATCATCCCTTCCAGCACGATCTCGGCCGAAGCGGGCACTTGCAAACTTGAGCCCAGGCATTGGGTCAGCTCGGTCTTGCCGCCGCGCAGCAGGCCGGCGAACTGGTATTCGGAAAGGCTGTCCGGCACCGGCGTCACGGCGCCGAGGATGGTCGCCGGATCGCAGCCGAGCACGACGGCAACCGGGAAAGGTTGCCCCGGATTGGCCAGTTGAAACTCGCGAAAATCCAGCGCCCCGCCACGATGGGCCAGCCAGCGCATGATCACCTTGTTCGGCCCCAACACCTGCTGGCGGTAGATACCGAGGTTCTGCCGGTTCTTGTGCGGGCCTTTGGTCACCACCAGGCCCCAGGTGATCAGCGGCGCAATGTCGCCCGGCCAGCAGTGCTGGATCGGCAGCCGGCCGAGGTCGACGTCCTTACCCTCCCAGACGATCTCCTGGCAGGGCGCGTTCGACACCTTCTTCGGCGCCATGTTCATGACCTGTTTGAGGATGGGCAGTTTGTCCCAGGCGTCCTTCAGTCCCTTGGGCGGCTCCGGCTCCTTGAGATAGGCAAGCAGCTTGCCGACTTCGCGCAGGGCCTGCACCGATTCCTCGCCCATGCCCAGCGCCACCCTTTTCGGCGTGCCGAACAGGTTGGCCAGCACCGGGATCGTATGCCCCTTGGGCTTTTCGAACAGGATGGCCGGCCCTTCGGCGCGCAACACGCGGTCGCAGATTTCGGTCATTTCGAGGTAGGGATCGACCTCGACGCCGACGCGCTTCAACTCGCCGGTCTTTTCCAGTTGCGACATGAAGTCGCGCAGATCGTGATATTTCATCGAATTCGGTACGAGAAGTGGCAGGCGACACAGGCTGAAGTCAGGTTGGGCAGCAGGGCCAGCGCCTTGTCGCGGTCGCCGGTTTTGGCGACGGCGGCGAATTCGCTGGCCGCCTTGTGCCCATCCATGCCGATGCCGTGCATGGCCGGCGGCATGTGCGGGCCGGGCCGGGCGTCCATCGGCTTGCTGCGATGCTTGCCCATGGCCGAGACACCCAGCTTGGCCTCGGCCACCTCGCCGGCTTCCTTGACCTTGCCGGCGACCATCAGCGACAGAACCTCATTGAGCGCCACCAGGTTGTCGCGCATTTCCTCGCGCAAGGCCTCCTGCGCCGGCGGCGGCAAGGTCGCCAGTTGGCGCGAATCTTCACCAAATGCTAGCCCTGCACTTCCTACGGTCGCGGTCGGCAGCAAAAAAAGGGCAAAAACCAGATTTTTCATCCGAAGCTCCTTCCGGAAACCAGAAAATCGACGACGATGCCGGCGAAGATGACCGCGCCGACCCAGTTGTTGTGCAGGAAGGCCTTGAAGCAGGCCATCCGTTCGCGGCCGCGAATCCAGGTGAAATGTACGCCCATGATGCCGGCGGCGACCGCCAACCCCGCGTAGAAAGCCGGGCCGAGATGCAGCCGGTAGCCCAGCCCGCCGATGATCGCCAGCGTTGCCGCATAACAGGCCATCACTGCCGCCACGTCGAAGCGGCCGAAGGTGATCGCCGAGGTCTTGATGCCGATTTTCAGGTCGTCGTCACGGTCGACCATGGCGTACTCGGTGTCGTAGGCGACCGCCCAGAAGACGTTGGCCAGCAACAGCCACCACGCCTCGGCCGGCACGCTGCCGAGGTGCGCCGCGTAGGCCATCGGGATGCCGAAGCCGAAGGCGATGCCGAGATAAGCCTGCGGAATGGCCAGGAAACGCTTGGTGAACGGATAGCTGGCGGCGAGGAACAGCGCCGGCACCGACAGCGCGATGACCAGCGGCTTGCCGAGCAGCAGCACCAGCGCGAAAGCCGTTAGCGACAGCCCGGCAAAGAGAGCGAGCGCTTCCTTCGGCGTCACCTTGCCGGCGGTCAGCGGGCGTTCCTTGGTACGTTCGACATGCTTGTCGAAATCGCGGTCGGCATAGTCGTTGATCACGCAGCCGGCCGAACGCATCAGCACCGTGCCGAGCACGAAGACCCAGAGTACGACCCAGTCCGGCCGGCCGAGCGACGACAGCCACAAGGCCCACAGCGTCGGCCAGAGGAGCAGCAGGATGCCGATCGGCTTGTCGAGCCGCATCAGCTTTTCGTAGAGATCGAGTTTTTCCTTGAGGGCAGGCCAGTTCATCCGGCGATTTTACCCCGCCCGCCGCTCCGCCATCGAACCCGCCGGGGGCAATTTGGTCACACCATTAACCTGCTGTTACATTCGAACGTCAGCCGGCAGGCGATCGTGGCCGTTACTTGGCCACGAACCCAAAAAGGACACTCATCATGAAACGCTTTCTCGCCGCGGTCGCCATTGCCACCGCCATCCTCAGCCCCGCCGCCCAGGCCGCCGACGTCGGCGTCTCGGTCAGCATCGGCCAGCCCGGCTTCTACGGCCGCCTCGACATCGGCGGCTTCCCGGCCCCAGTCCTGCTTTTTCCCGAACCGGTCATGATCCAGGCCGTTCCCTACGGCCGCCCGCCGCTCTATCTGCGCGTCCCGCCCGGCCACGCCAAGCACTGGCACAAGTACTGCCACCGCTATCACGCCTGCGGCGAACGCGTCTATTTTGTCCGCGACGACTGGTATCAGCGTGAATATGCGCCGGTCTACCGGGAGCGCCACTATGGTCATCGCCACTATGACCGCCGCGACGACCGCCACGATCGACGTCATGACCGCCGCGAAGAGCGGCGTGACGACAGGCATGACCGGCACGACGATGACCGCGGGCGCGGACACGGCCGCGACCACTAACGGTACAGGAAGGCAGGCCTGGCAGTGAGGATACCCCCTCGCCGGCCTGCCCAGAAATGCTACGGTCGGCCAGGAAAAAGGCCAATTTTCGCGAAATTATCCAAGGCCCGTGAACGCGGTGTTGCGCCTTTGATTGCCTCCCTTCAATTGCTCAACGAAAGTACCAGGCGAACCAGGTTGGCCTGGCGATTCACCCCGGTCTTGGCAAAGATGCGCTTCAACTGGTCGCGCAATGTCAGTTGACTTAAGCCGAGCTGGTTCGCAATCTCCATGATCGTCTTGCCAGAGCACAGATTGGTGACCAGCCGAATCTCACCTGGAGTCAACCCGAAGGTTTCGCGCAGCATATCCATGTTCAGCGACGGCTGACGGCCGGCATCCGTCAAAAAGCCTATGGCCGCCACCTGGTTCGCGCCCAGGCCATAGGGGTTGTTTACCGACAGTTTCGAGAGCGACAGGAACAAGGGTAACCGCCCGGAAGGCCGAGGTATCAACACCCCTTTCGAGACATGTGTGGCCGCATCGGGCTGGCAGGACAGGGCGCTATCGATCAAGCCATCAATAGCTCGCCTTCTCCGGGGATCCGGCACGAATAATCTCTGCAGTCCCCTGTTTGGCGAAGCCAGCGTAATTCCATCGGCTTCGTCAAGAACTGCGCCCGCCGACCGGTTTGTGTGCAGCACCTGCCCGGCAGCGCCAAACAGAATGATTCCCCGCTCTATTCTGTCGAGCGCCTCAGATGTGGCGGCAATGCGGCACTCCGCGGAGCGCAGCCGATACATCGTCGCCAAAGCACGCGAAAGATGGGGCACCAACATGCGCAACGTCTCCTTGGAGGCCTGATCGAATGCCTTGGCCCTCAACCCCCGGTAAATCGAAATGACCGTGGCCGGAACGCTGTCATCCTCGTCACCGAAAACCACCGAGACGCAAATGCGGGAAATTCCCGAGGGTCGAAGAAACTCTCTGAAATAGGCGCTCTTCAAGAATGTCGAACGAGGAAGCAAATCCTCATCGCATGCCACTTCGCCCGTCAGGAACAGGCCCCGTTCAACCCCTGCCTGGGTCCAAACGTCCAGCTTATGGTAATGATCGGCATAGCGCTGCATGACCTGCGGCGAGATATTGTCTGGAACAGCAAGCGCAAGCGGCCCGGCAACCTGCTGCGGGGTAAAGAGGAGCCCGGCAGAACCGGAGATGATTCGGGTCAGCCGGTTTACCACCCTAGGCCA
>CAIXSK010000277.1 GCA_903922075.1 uncultured beta proteobacterium
AAGGTCGATATCGCTGGTGACGACATGCGCGAAGGCCTGGCCTGCGTGCTGTCGGTCAAGATGCCCGATCCGAAGTTCGCTTCGCAGACCAAGATGAAGCTGGTCTCGTCGGAAGCCCGCGCCGCCGTCGAAGAAGTCGTCGCCCAGAAGCTAGCCGACTTCCTGCTCGAACGTCCGGTCGATGCCAAGATGATTTGCGGCAAGATCGTCGAAGCCTCGCGGGCCCGCGAAGCCGCCCGCCGTGCCCGTGAAATGACTCGTCGCAAGGGTGTGCTCGACGGCGTCGGTCTGCCCGGCAAGCTGGCCGACTGCCAGGAAAAAGACCCGGCGCTGTGCGAAATCTACATCGTCGAGGGTGACTCCGCCGGCGGCTCCGCCAAGCAGGGCCGCGACCGCAAGATCCAGGCGATCCTGCCGCTGCGCGGCAAGGTGCTCAACGTCGAGAAAGCCCGTTTCGACAAGCTGATTTCCTCCGAGCAGATCGTCACGCTGATCACTGCGCTCGGCACCGGCATCGGCAAGGACGATTTCAACGTCGAGAAGCTGCGTTACCACCGCATCATCATCATGACCGACGCCGACGTGGACGGCGCCCACATCCGTACCCTGCTGCTGACGCTGCTCTATCGCCAGATGCCCGAACTGGTCGAGCGCGGCTATATCTACATTGCCCAGCCGCCGCTGTACAAGGTCAAGCACGGCAAGACCGAGCGCTACCTGAAGGACGACCAGGAATACAACCAGTTCCTGCTTAACATGGCGCTCGACGAAGCGGTGCTGACGCCGCGCACCGGTGCCGACGGCATCAGCGGCCCGGCCCTCGAAGCCCTGGCCCGCAACTGGATCGCCACCGAGGCGGTGATCGACCGCCTGGCGCACCTGATCAACCCCGAGGTCCTGCAGTCCATCGTCCGCCACAATCTGGCCATCGACCTGTCCAGCGAGGAAAAGGCCCGCACCAGCGCTGAGCTGATCGCCGCCCATATCCCGGCCGGCACGCGCATGGTGCCCAAGTACGACGACATCCAGGAACGCTGGATCCTGCGCGTCGAGCGCATGCACCACGGCAATCTCAAGGTCGGCCTGATTGACGAAGATCTGCTGCTCTCCGGCGATTTCATGCAGTTGCGGCGTACCGCCGAGACGCTTGCCGACCTCTTCGGCGCCGGTGCCGTGATGGCCCGCGGCGAGAAGAAGCAGGCGGTCACCAGCTTCGGCGACGCGATGAAGTGGCTGCTCAACGAAGTCGAACGCGGCATCGCCAAGCAGCGCTACAAAGGTCTGGGCGAAATGAACCCCGAGCAGTTGTGGGAAACGACCATGGACCCCAAGGTCCGCCGCCTGTTGCGCGTGCAGATCGACGACGCCATCGCCGCCGACGAAATCTTCACGACACTGATGGGCGAACTGGTCGAACCGCGCCGGGCGTTCATCGAAACCAATGCGCTGAACGCAAAGATCGATATCTGATCTGCTTATAACTTGTTCAGTTGCAGTCCGGATTTATCCGGATCGCAAAAAGGCCGATCAAAAGATCGGCTTTTTTGCTATTGACCCGCCATTTCCGGCGTTTCGGGGGCTATGACCAACGTTATGCCCTGCGCTATATTTGCCGCCTGCAAAGGCTTCGCGGCTGCCGCGGCCTGTCCTCTTCCCCTCTTGATGAAACCCCGCCTGTGACCAGATTTCTCGTTCTGACCTTGGCTTATTTCGCTACCGGCTGGCTGGGGCTGCAGATTCCCTATTCCGGCTCGCACATCACGCTGGTCTGGCTGCCGACCGGGATTGCGGTGGCGGCTTTGTTCCGTTGGGGGTCGGTGGTCTGGCCGGGGGTTTATCTCGGTGCTTTTCTGGTCAATCTGGTCATCGGCTCGCCCTGGCCCCTGGCGGCTGCCATTGCCGTGGGCAATACGCTGGCGCCGCTGGTGAGTGCGCTCTGGCTCAGGCGTATCGGCTTTCATCCCAGCTTCGACCGGCAGCATGATGTTGGGACTTTTCTGGCGGCGGCCGGCGGGGGGATGCTGGTTTCCGCTTCGGGCGGGGTGCTCAGCCTGACTCTGGCCGGGTTGATGTCGGCTCAGGCGATGCCCATGGCCTGGCTGGTCTGGTGGCTGGGTGACACGGTCGGCGTCTTGCTGGCCGCGCCGCTGCTGCTGACTTTGTCCTGGCGGAACGTCGAGCAACTCAAGCGGGTGCGCCGCGAGCTGCTGTTGTGGCTGCTGGTCGCCGGGCCGGTGGCCTGGCTGGCCTTCATTCGCGACTACGAGCAGCTCGGCCGCACTTTGCCGCTGGCTTTCCTGACCCTGCCGCTGTTTGCCTGGGCGGCGCTGCGCTTCGGCAATACCGTCGCCGCGCTGGCCGGCCTTGGGTTTTCGCTGGTGGCCGCGTGGAGTACGGCAACCGGGCATGGCACCTTCTTCCTGCCGGACGAGCACCTTAGCCTGATGCTGTTGTGGAGCTATATGGCGACCACGGTCCTCACCGGGCTGATGATTGCCGCCCTGCAGGCGGAGCGCCAGCTGATGGCGGCCAGTCTGCGGACGAGCGAGGAAATGCTGCGCGGACTGTATGAGGTGTCGCCGCTGGGCATCGCCTTGACCGACATGCAGGGGCGCTATGTCGAGTTCAACGAAGCCTTCCGGAACATCTGCGGTTATCCGGCCGAGACCTTGAAGGGGCTCGACTACTGGCAACTGACGCCGGAAAAATACCGGGCCGAGGAGGCGCGGCAACTGGTGTCGCTGGAGCGCAGCGGTCGCTACGGGCCCTACGAGAAGGAATACATCCGTCAGGACGGCAGCCTGGTGCCCTTGCGCTTCAACGGCATGCTGATCACCCGGCAAGATGGCGAGAAATACATCTGGTCGATCGTCGAGAACGTTACCGACCAGCGGCTTAACCAGCAGCGCCTGGAGCATCTGCTGGCCGAGCAGAAGGCCATTCTCGACAACCATCTGGTCGGCATCGTTACGGTCCGGGAGCGTCACGTCGTCTGGGCCAACCCGGCCTTCGAACAGATGCTGGGCTACGGGCCGGGGGAGTTGGTCGGGGCGCCGACCCGGCAAAACTATCCGGACGAAGAGAGCTATCTGGCTTTCGGCCGTGCCGCCTACCCGGTGTTGATGGCCGGCGATATCTTCCGGGCGCAGATCGCGCATGTGCGCCAGGACGGCCGGCCGATCTGGGTCGATTTGAGCGGCGCCATGCTCGACCGGGCGAGCGGCGAATCGCTGTGGTGTTTTGTCGATGTCACCGAGCACCGGCTGCTCGAGCAGAGCATCGCCGAAAGCGAGAAGATGCTGCGCGAGGCTCAGGAGGTCGGGCGGATCGGCAGCTACGCCTTCGATATCGTGGCCGATCGGTGGTCCGGTTCGCAGGTGCTCGACGATATTTTCGGCATCGCGGCCGATTACCCGCGGACGCTGGAGGGCTGGCGACAGCTGTTCGATCCGGCCGAGCGCGAGGAAATTGCCGCCTATCTGCAGACGGCGATCGTCCAGGGCAGCCGCTTCAACCGGGAATACCGCATCCACCGCCCCAGCGACGGCGCCACGCGCTGGGTGCATGGCATCGGCGAATTTACCGGCGGCGCCCAGGGCCAGCCGTTGCGGATGGTCGGCACGGTCCAGGACATTACCCGCCGCAAGCTGGCCGAGGAGGAGTTGTGCCGGGCCAAGGAGGCGGCGGAGACGGCCAATGTCGCCAAGAGCCAGTTCCTGGCCACCATGTCGCACGAAATCCGCACCCCGATGAACGGCATGCTGGGCATGGCCCAACTGCTGCTGATGCCCGGTCTGGACGAGGCGGAGCGTCTGGAATACGCGCGCACCATTTTCAACTCCGGCCAGGCGTTGCTGACCCTGCTCAACGACATTCTCGACCTGTCCAAGGTCGAGGCCGGCAAGCTCGATCTGGTGCCGGCGGCCTGCGACATGCGCCAGCTGGTCGAGGAGACCGCCAGCCTGTTTGCCGAGCCGGCCCGTGCCAAGGGCTTGCTCATCGAGGCCGTCTGGCGCGGGCCGCTGCCCGGATGTTACCGGGCCGATCCGCTGCGCCTGCGCCAGATGCTGTCCAATCTGGTCAGCAATGCCATCAAATTCACGAATTGCGGCTTTGTTCGCATCGAGGCCCGCGAACTGAGCGCCGACGACGACGGTGCCCAACTCGAATTCGTGGTCACCGACAGCGGCATCGGCATTTCGGCGGAGCAGCAGGCCTTGCTGTTCCAGCCGTTCTCCCAGGCCGACAGCTCGACTACCCGTCAATACGGGGGCACCGGGCTGGGTCTCTCCATCGTCCACCGGCTGGCCGGGCTGATGGCGGGCGAAGTCGGGGTGGACAGCGCCGCCGGGCAGGGGGCGCGCTTCTGGTTCCGTGTCCGCGTTGGGCCGCTGCCGGCAGGCGCCGAGCGGCGGCACCGTGAGCGCCAGAGGTCTGCGCCAGACGGCCGGACGCCCGGCCTGGTCGGGCGGGTGCTGGTCGTCGAGGACAACCCGGTCAACCGGGCGGTGATCGAGGCCTTGCTTGGCCGGCTGGGCGTTCGCGTCGCCAGCGTCGAAAACGGCCGGCAGGGGCTGGACTTCGTCACCGCCGGCGGGCAAACCGACCTGGTGCTGATGGATGTCCAGATGCCGGTCATGGACGGCATCGAGGCGACCCAATGCATCCGACGCTGGGAGCAGGATGGCGGCCGCCGTCGCCTGCCGATCGTCGCCCTGACCGCCGGGGCCTTCGAGGACGACCACCGGCGCTGTCTGGAGGCCGGCATGGATGCCTTCCTGACCAAGCCGGTCAAGCTCGACGAGCTGGCGACCACGCTCGGCCACTGGCTGGCGACGGCCGGGGAACAGACTTAGGCATGCGCGTTGTCATTCAGCGGGTCAGCGAGGCGGCGGTGACGACCATGGAAACAATGGCTGGCCCTCGGGTCGAGGCTCGGGTCGCCGGGAAAATCGGCCCCGGCCTGCTGGTCCTGGCCGGTTTCGAGGACGCCGACGGCGAGGCCGACATCGCCTGGATGGCCGGCAAGATTGCCCGCCTGCGGCTGTTTGCCGACGACGACGGGGTGATGAACCGCAGCGTCGTCGAGGCCGGTGGCGAAATCCTCGCGGTGTCGCAATTCACGCTCTACGCCTCGGTCAGGAAGGGCAACCGGCCATCGTGGAGCCGGGCGGCACGGGGCGAGGTGTCGCAGCCGCTGTTCGAGCGCTTCGTCGCGAAGCTGGCGGCGGAACTCGGCAAGCCGGTGCCGACCGGGGTGTTCGGCGCCGATATGCAGGTCAGCCTGGTCAACGATGGCCCGGTCACCGTGAGCATCGATTCGAAGGCCCCGGATTAGCCGGGGGTTCCGCCGCCAAGCCGCCGCGGGTGGGCCGGAGCAGCGAATGCTACGGTCGCCGGCAAAAAAAGGCCAAAATCGAAAAAAAGACCGCTATCTGTCGCTGCTGTCCGTGCTGGTCAGCACGTCGGGGTAGCCTTGCGGGCTGTCCTTGTGGTCGTAGATTTCCCTGATGTGGAATTCCAGATCGGTCAGGGCACCGTTTTCGTCGGCGTAGATTTCGCGGATGCGCAGGATTTCGGGCAGGGCGCGTTTGAAGGCCTCGATCAGCGTCGGGTCGAAATGGCGGCCGGCCTGGTCGTCGAAGTAACGCAGGGCTTCTTCGAGCGGCACGGCCTTCTTGTACGGGCGCACCGAGACGAGGGCGTCGAAGACGTCGGCGATGGCGACGATCCGCCCTTCGAGCGGAATGTCCTGGCCTTTCAGGCGCTGCGGGTAGCCGCTGCCATCCCATTTCTCGTGGTGGGTCAGGGCGATGATGCGCGCCGTTTCGAGCAGCTCGTTGTCGTGCTTGCCGATGATTTCGGCGCCCATGATCGGGTGCTGGTACATGACCTTCCATTCCTCGGCATCGAGCTTGCCGGGCTTGAGCAGGATGGAATCGGGGATGCCGATCTTGCCGATGTCGTGCATCGGCGCGGTGTTGAAGATGACGCTGGCCGATTCGTCTCCCAGGCCATGGGCGAGGGCGATCAGGCGGGCGTAATGGCTCATGCGCAGGACG
>CAIXSK010000278.1 GCA_903922075.1 uncultured beta proteobacterium
GTGTCGATCAGTATCCAGAACGGGGTCAGGCGTTCGCGCCGAGCTTCGGCCACGGCCTGAAAGACTTCGATCAGCGTCGCAAAATCGTCGGGGTCAGCCGCCCTCAGGTGCGCCATGCCGTTGATCAGCAGCACATGGCCCTTGGCCGGCTGCCAGTCGGGATCGCACAGGCAGTCGAACAGGGCGTCGAAATTGGCACCGTACCAGATCGGAAAGTTGAGGGCGCTGCCCAATTGGGAAAGTACGCTTTCGACCGATGCCTGTTGGGCGATGTCGGCTTTCATCAGGCAGAAACGAGCACGGCTGGCGGCCGACTCGACCATCGCCAGCCGCGCTGGCGGCAAGTGATAGAGGCCGGAAGCGGCGGCATCCTTCAGCGGGTTATCGCTCATCGTCCATCCTGTTCCGTGATTCGCCGGAAGGTCCGGTAATGGTCGTCGGTGTAGTAGTACTCGCCGGGTTGTCCGGCGACGATCCGGCGCGGCCCGCGGTCGCGCCGCCACGGCGTCTTTACCGTGTATTCCCGGTAATAGCCGCGGGGGTGCAGCGGCAGTCTTTTCTCGAAATTGCCGAAGACGATGCCATCGCGCTCGTAGGGGAACGGGCCGCCGGCCTTGATCAGCGCCAGCGTCTGTCGGGCTTCCGGAGGCAAATTTGCCGAAAAAATCGGCTCGACCGTAGCATTCCGGTCGAAACTGAATCCGAAGGCGCTCCCGATCGCCAGCCAGGCGACGATCAGGAGGCGCAGACAGATCTGCATCGGCGTTTAGCCCGGGCTGACTTCGACCTGGGTTTCGACCTTCTGACGCAGGCGGACGTGCAGTTCGCGCAACTGCTTCTCGTCGACCGGCGACGGCGCGTCGGTCAGCAGGCACTGGGCGCGCTGGGTCTTCGGGAAGGCGATCACGTCGCGGATCGACTCGGCGCCGGTCATCATCGTGACGATGCGGTCCAGACCGAAGGCCAGGCCACCGTGTGGCGGGGCGCCGTACTTCAGTGCGTCGAGCAGGAAGCCGAACTTGGCCTGCTGCTCTTCCGGGCCGATGTTGAGGGCGCTGAACACCTTTTCCTGAACGTCGGAACGGTGGATACGCACCGAGCCGCCGCCCAGTTCCCAGCCGTTCAGGGCGAGGTCGTAGGCCTTGGCCAGGCACTTGCCCGGATCGGTCGTCAGCAGGTCGAGGTGTTCGTCCTTGGGGCTGGTGAACGGATGGTGGCAGGCGGTCCAGCGCTTGGATTCGTCGTCGTATTCGAACATCGGGAAATCGATGACCCACAGCGGTGCCCACTTGGCGCCGGTGACGAAGCCCTTCTCGTGACCAATCTTGATGCGCAGGGCGCCGAGAGCGTCGTTGACGATCTTGGCCTTGTCGGCGCCGAAGAAGATCAGGTCGCCGGACTGGGCGCCGGTGCGTTCGATGACGGCCTTCAGCGATGCTTCCGAGAGGTTCTTGACGATCGGCGACTGGAGGCCGGTCTCGTTGATCTGGCTGACGTCATTGACCTTGATGTAGGCCAGACCCTTGGCGCCGTAGATGCCGACGAACTGGGTGTAGGCGTCGATCTCGCCGCGGGTCAGCGTGGCCCCGCCCGGGATGCGCATGGCGGCGATGCGGCCACCTTCGCTGTTGGCGACGCCGGCGAAGACCTTGAAGGCGACGTCCTTGAAGGCGTCGGTGACTTCAGTCAGTTCGAGCGTGACACGCAGGTCCGGCTTGTCGGAGCCGAAGCGGTGCATGGCTTCGGCGTAGGTCATGCGGGGAAATTCCGGCAGGTCAACGTCGATCGCTTCCTTGAACACGGTGCGGATCAGTTTTTCCATCAGCGCGGTGATTTCGGCCTCGCTCATGAACGAGGTCTCGATATCGACCTGGGTGAATTCCGGTTGGCGGTCGGCGCGCAGGTCTTCGTCGCGGAAGCATTTGACGATCTGGTAGTAGCGGTCGTAGCCGGCGACCATCAGCAGCTGCTTGAACAGCTGCGGCGACTGCGGCAGGGCAAAGAACTGGCCGGGATGGACGCGCGACGGCACGAGGTAGTCGCGGGCGCCTTCCGGGGTCGACTTGGTCAGCATCGGCGTTTCGATGTCGATGAAGCCGTGGTCGTCGAGGAAGCGGCGGAAGGCACGCGCCGTCTTGTAGCGCAGCATCAGATTGTTCTGCATCTGCGGCCGGCGCAGGTCGATCACGCGATGGGTCAGGCGGACGTTTTCGGAGAGATTTTCCTCGTCGAGCTGGAACGGCGGCGTGACCGACGGATTCAGCACCTCGATCTCATGGCAGAGGATCTCGATCTCACCGGAGGCCAGGTTGGCGTTGGTCGTGCCGGCCGGACGCGGGCGGACCTTGCCGGTGATCTTCAGGCAGAACTCGTTGCGCACCGATTCGGCAATCTTGAAGGTCTCGGCGCGATCCGGGTCGCAGACGATCTGGGCCAGACCTTCGCGGTCACGCAAGTCGATGAAGATGACGCCGCCGTGGTCGCGGCGGCGGTGGGCCCAGCCGCAGAGGGTGACGATCTGCCCGTCGAGGGCGGCATTGAGTTGTCCGCAATAATGGGTACGCATGAAAATTCCGTGGGGTTGCTTAGGTGCGAGTGACGACATGCGGGTGGGGTGGCGGCGCCACGACACCCATCGAAATGATGTATTTGAGAGCTTCGTCGACGGTCATGTCGAGTTCGACCACATCCTGGGCCGGCATCATCAGGAAAAAGCCGGAGGTCGGGTTGGGGGTGGTCGGGACGTAAACGCTGACGTATTCCCCGGGCAAGTGGCGCGGGATGTCGCCGCCGGGGCGGCCGGTAAGGAAGGCGACCGTCCAGCTGCCCTGGCGGGGGTATTGGACCAACAGGGCTTTGCGAAACGCATTGCCGTTGGGGGCGAACAGGGTGTCGGAAACCTGTTTGACGCTCTTGTAAACAGAATTGACGACCGGGATGCGCGACAGCAGCTTGTCCCACCAGCCGACCAGCTTCTGGCCGATGAAATTGGCAGCCAGCAGGCCGGTCAGGAAGATCATCAGCAGCGTCAATACGGCGCCGGCACCGGGAATGGCGAAACCGACCAGCGACTGCGGATGGAAAGATTCCGGAAGCAGGCGCAGGGATTGATCAAGTGTATTAACGATGAGCGACAGCACCCAGCCGGTAATGACCAGCGGGACCCAGATCAGCAGTCCGGTGATGAAGTAGCGTTTGATCAACTGGCCACGCACGACGAGCAGCTTCCTTCCCCGGTCTGGCAAGGCGGCGGAGTGTCAGCCTTCTTGCTGCCACCCTTGAAATCAGTAGCGTACCAGCCGCTGCCTTTCAATTGGAAACCCGCGGCGGAAAGCAGCTTGCTATAGCTCTCCTTGCCGCAGTCCGGGCAAGTCGTGAGCTGCGGATCAGTCATCTTCTGCAGATGTTCTTTCTGGAAACCGCAGGAGTCGCAGCGATATTCGTAGATCGGCATGGGAATCCTCCAAAACCTTGAATTATAACCGAGAGTCTGAACACCCTATATCAGGTTGTTTGCAGTAATTTCAACCAATCGTGCCTAGGTAGGCTTGGGTGATGTCATTGCCCCAGAATAGCGCAATGGCCCCGGCGGCGGCCAGGTAAGGGCCGAAAGGGATGGGGATGTTTCGGCCGTGGCGGGCAACGACGATCAGCGAAACGCCGACAACGGCACCAACCACGGAGGAGAGCAGGATGATGGCAGGCAACATTTGCCAGCCCAGCCAGGCGCCAAGTGCGGCGAGCAACTTGAAGTCGCCGTAGCCCATGCCTTCCTTTCCGGTGGCCAGCTTGAATAGCCAGAATACGCTCCATAGCGCCAGGTAGCCAGCCATCGCGCCAACGACGGCGGTGGACAAGTCGGCATAAACGCCCCAGAGATTGAATAACAATCCCAGCCAGAGCAGGGGCAGGGTGATTGAATCGGGAAGTAGCTGGGTGTCGAGGTCAATGGCGGAGAGCGCAATGAGCGCCCAGACCAGGAATAGTGCGCCCATGGTCTGAACGGTTGGCCCGAAGTGCCAGGCGGCGTAGGCCGAGACAAGCCCGGTAAGCGCCTCGATAATCGGGTAGCGCGATGAGATCGGCGTGCCACAAGCGGAGCATTTCCCCTTCAGGATCAGCAGATAGCTGATCAGGGGGATGTTTTCGAGCGCCGATATCTGGTGGCCGCAGGCCGGACAGCGGGAGCGCGGTTTGGCCAGGGATAGTGGCTCGGCTGCAGACGACGCAGCCTCTCCTCGCAATTCCGAGCATTGCGCCTGCCATTCCTGCTCCATCATCCTGGGTAGGCGATGAATGACCACGTTGAGAAAGCTGCCAACGCACAACCCCAGTAGCCCGGCAGCGGCAGCCAGGCCGCCCAGAGTTTCCGGAAGCATCAAACCACCGCGCCGATCTTGAAAATGGGAAGATACATTGCAACGACCATGCCCCCGATCAGCGTGCCTAGAACGACCATGATTATCGGTTCCATCAGGCTGGACATGGCCTCGACAGCGTCATCGACTTCCTGTTCAAAGAAATCGGCGACTTTGCTAAGCATTGAGTCGAGTGCGCCGGACTCTTCGCCGATGGCAACCATCTGGATCACCATGTTGGGGAATAAATTCACATTTTGCATTGCAGTGGTCAAATTGGTGCCGGTGGCGACTTCGCTTTGTATCTGGCGGGTGGCAACTTTGTAAACATGATTGCCCGCTGCGCCACCAACCGACTCCAGAGATTCAACCAATGGAACGCCCGCCGCAAACATGGTGGCCAAGGTTCTGGTCCAGCGGGCAATTACCGATTTGCGAACGATGTCGCCGAACACCGGCATGCGTAGGAGGGCGCGGTCCATGGCCATCTGGACTTTCTCGGAGCGCTTCCAGCTTTCGAGGAAAGCATATAAGCCGCCACCGATGATGCCGAAAATAGCCCACCAGTAAGCGACAAAATAATCCGAAATGGCGATGACCACCAAGGTGGGTACAGGTAAATCGGCACCAAAGCTACTAAATACATCCTTGAACGCCGGGATCACGAAGATCATGATCACAGCAGTAATGATGAAAGCGACAACCAGCACGGCAACCGGGTAGAACAAGGCTGACTTGATCTTGCTCTTAATCGCCAGAATTTTTTCCTTGTACGTTGCCAGGCGGTCGAGAAGCGTATCGAGAATGCCGGCCTGCTCGCCTGCGCCGACCAGATTGCAGTAGAGAGCGTCGAAGTGCAGGGGGAATTTGCGAAAGGCTTGAGAAAGCGAACTGCCGGTTTCCACATCTGCCTTGATGTCCAGCAGCAACTTGCCAACTGCTGGATTTGAATGCCCTCGGCCGACGATGTCGAATGACTGCAGCAATGGAACCCCGGATCTCATCATTGTGGCCAGCTGCCGCGTAAACAAGGCGATGTCTTTTTCAGTGACCTTTCCACCTGTCTTGAAACGAACCTTCTTGACCTTTGCGTTGGCGATACCCTGGCGCCTCAGCGTGGTTTGAACGACAGATTCGCTGGCAGCGCGCATTTCTCCGCGCACTGATTTGCCATCCTTGTTCTTGCCCTCCCAGAGGAAGGTGCTCTCCTTGACTGCCGAGGCTTTGGGTCTTGCGGCGGTAGCCATACGGGTTCCTTTTCGTTAGGCGTTGGTGGTGCTCAAGACCTCGTCGAGCGAGGTGACACCCTGTTTAACTTTCAAAAGTCCGGATTCGCGCAAATTCTTGACGCCTTCGGCCTTGGCCTGTGCCGCAAGATCCAGCGCCGATGCCCCGCTCATGATCATGCGCTGCATGGCTTCCGAGATGGGCATGACCTGGTAGATGCCGACGCGGCCTTTGTAGCCCGTTCCCTTGCATCGTTCGCAGCCGCCCGGGCCGAACAGGGTCCATGAGCCGTCAAGGTCGGCTTCCGCGTAGCCCGCATCCAGAAGAGCCTGATCGGGTACGGTCATCGGCTTCTTGCAGTTGCACAGGCGCCGTGCCAGGCGCTGGGCAGTGATCAGCAGTACGCTGGAGGCGATGTTGAAGGTGGGCACGCCCATGTTCATCAGGCGAGTCAGGGTCTGGGGTGCGTCATTGGTATGCAGGGTCGACAGCACAAGGTGGCCTGTCTGGGCGGCTTTGATGGAGATTTCAGCGGTTTCGAGGTCGCGGATTTCGCCGACCATGATGATGTCCGGATCCTGGCGCAGGAAGGCCTTGAGCGCCACCGGAAAAGTCAGGCCGGCCCGGTCGTCGACGTTGACCTGGTTAACTCCAGGCAGATTGATTTCGGCCGGATCTTCGGCGGTCGAAATGTTGATGCCGTCCTTGTTGAGGATGTTGAGGCAGGTATAGAGAGAAACGGTCTTGCCCGAGCCGGTCGGCCCGGTGACCAGGACCATGCCGTAGGGTCGGCCGATAGCCTCCATCAAAGCGGCTTTCTGTTCCGGCTCGTAGCCGAGCGCCTCGATGCCCAGCGTCGCCGAAGTGGGGTCGAGAATACGCATGACAATCTTCTCGCCCTGCAGGGTGGGCAAGGTGCTGACCCGGAAATCGATCGCCCGGCTCTTCGATAGTACCAGTTTCATGCGGCCGTCTTGCGGTACGCGTTTTTCGGCGATGTTCAGCCGGGAAATGACCTTGATCCGTGAAGCGATCTTTTCCTTGATGGCCAAGGGCGGCGTCGCAACTTCGCGCAGAATGCCGTCCACGCGGAAACGAATGCGATAAAACTTCTCATACGGCTCAAAATGTATGTCAGATGCGCCATCGTTGATCGCGTCGAGCAGCATTTTCTGGATGAACTTGACGACTGGTGCATCGTCGATGTCCTGGCCGGCGGCCTCGTCGGCTTTTGCCGAGGCCTCGTCATCGAGAAAATCAAGATTGATGTCCTCGCTGGTAAAGTTTTTTAGCGCCTCCGAGGCTGTTTCGGCGTATTTGGCGACCAACGGTGCCAGTTTTGGATGCTCGACGACGATGGGGTCTACGGCCAGGCCGGTCTGAAAGCGGATCTCGTCGAGTGCGCGCAGGTTGGTCGGGTCGGCGATGGCTACGGACAACCGGTTGCCGCGCTTGTTGAGCGGAATGACCTTGTGGGTGGCGATCAGCTTGCGATCGATGGCGTCCGACGGAATGTGGGCTTCATCGAAGGCGTTGAGGTCGAGCAGTGGATAGCCGAAGGTGTCGGCCACAAAACGGGCGATATCCAAGGCGCCCGCCTTCTGGCTGGAAATGATTTGCTCGATTAGTGAGGTTTTGGAACTGTGTGCCTGTGCCAGCAATTGTTCAGCCTCGGCCTCCTTGAGTTGCCCGGCTTGGACGAGCGCACGCGCCAGACCGCTGAGAGGAGGATTTTGAGGTGTTGCTGCCATTGATCGAAGTTAAATGCCGTATAGATCGCCTGATGATGCTACGCAGGCGTTTGTTTGTAAAGGTTGCCGGGCTGTAGCTTAGCTTGTTTACGGACGAAAAATGCGTACTGCGACGACTCTGCGGCCTTCGGTATGTCTTATATCGACGGGAGTGCCGTCCAACTTGATAGCGGCGCCGTGTTTGTCTGCAACGGAAGCGGTGCGGTGGTGATTTTCCTGGCCAAACGCGAGTTGCAAAAAATGCGGGTGTGTCCGAGAGAGTGTTGAGCTGAGTCCGAAGGTGCCGAAAGCAGGGTTTCGTTCATTGCCTAGACCCGCCCGAGGACGACTTCGGCGACGAAGCGGCTGCCGACGTAGGCCAGGATCAGCAGGGCAAACCCGGCCAGCGTCCAGCGCAGGGCGCGCTTGCCGCGCCAGCCCCAGGCGTGGCGACCGATCAGCAGGGTGGCGAAGATCCCCCAGGAGGCGAAGGCGAACAGCGTCTTGTGGTCGATGGTCAGCGCCTTGCCGAAAATTTCTTCGGAGAAAAAGACGCCGCTGCCGACCGTCAGCGTGAGCAGGATGAAACCGACGAGCAGCATCTTGAAGAGCAGGGATTCCATGGCCAGCAAGGGCGGTAGGCTGCTCAGGCTGCGCTTCATCGAGCGGTTGTGCAGGGCGCGTTCGGTGAAACCCATGAATATGGCGTGCAGCGCCGAGAGCGTTAGCAGGCTGTAGGCCAGCATGGCGGCCAAGAAGTGCAGCTTGAAACCGGTGGCGTTGGCGTGGGCGACCAGGTGTACGTTGGGAAAGATCACCGGCAGGATGGTGCATATGGCAGCCAGCGGAAGGACCATCGGCTGCATGCCCTCCATGCGGGCCATGAAGCTTTCCAGCCAGTAGATCAGCACGGCCAGCCACATCATCAGCGACAGTGCAAAGCTGAACGAGAAGCGCATGCCGATGTCGGCGAACAGGGCGTCGTGGAGTCCGGCGGCGTGGATGACGAGGGCCGCGGCAATGGCCAGGCGCTCCCAGGTTTGCATGGGGCAGGCGACGCACTGGTTCTCGCTTTCGCGCCAGCGCGTGTTCCAGAAGTGGAAACCGAGGGCTCCGTAAATCAGGGCGGCGAGAATGTGCGGCAGAAGCTGAATTACAATATCGACCATCCTTGAATTCTACTAGAAGCCCAACTGACATGCTCGATAACCTGACCAATCGCCTTGCCCGCGTCATGAAGACGCTGAAGGGCGAAGCGCGCCTGACTGAAACCAATATTGCCGATGCGCTGCGCGAAGTGCGCATGGCCCTGCTGGAGGCCGACGTGGCCTTGCCGGTGGTCAAGGAATTCATTGCCGCGGTCAAGGAAAAAGCGGTCGGCGAAGAGGTCATCGGTTCGCTCAGCCCGGGGCAGGCGCTGA
>CAIXSK010000279.1 GCA_903922075.1 uncultured beta proteobacterium
GGCACCCACCTGGTCAACCTGTTCGTCTGGTTCGACAACGAATGGGGCTTCGCCAACCGCATGCTGGAAGTCGCCGACCACTGGTCGCGACTTTGGCCGCAAAAAGACAACTAACCTCACCTTTGGAGAAGACAATGAACGTCATCAAACTGACCGACCTCGACGTATCCGGCAAGCGCGTTTTCATCCGCGCCGACTTGAACGTGCCGCAGGACGAAGCCGGCAACATCACCGAGGACACCCGCATCCGCGCCTCGCTGCCGTCGATCAAGTACTGCCTGGAAAAGGGCGCCGCCGTGATGGTCACCTCCCACCTCGGCCGGCCGACCGAAGGCGAGCTGACCCATGAAGACAGCCTGATGCCGGTCGCCGTGCGCCTCGGCCAGATGCTGCACACCTCGGTGCGCCTGATCCAGGACTGGGTCGACGGCGGTTTCGAGGTCAAGCCGGGCGAAGTCGTCCTGCTCGAAAACTGCCGCGTCAACAAGGGCGAGAAGAAGAACAACGACGAGCTGGCCCAGAAGATGGCCAAGCTGTGCGACGTTTATGTCAATGACGCCTTCGGCACCGCTCACCGCGCCGAAGCGACCACCCACGGCATCGCCAAGTACGCGCCGGTGGCCTGCGCCGGCATCCTGATGGGCGCCGAAATCGACGCGCTGGGCAAAGCCCTGCACGAACCGAAGCGGCCGCTGGTCGCCATCGTCGGCGGCTCCAAGGTTTCCAGCAAGCTGACCATCCTCAAGTCGCTGGCCAGCAAGGTCGACCAGCTGATCGTCGGCGGCGGCATCGCCAACACCTTCCTGCTCGCCTCCGGCAAGCGCATCGGCGATTCGCTGGCCGAGGCCGACCTGGTCAAGGAAGCCCACGCCATCATGGACATCATGAAGGAACGCGGCGCCGAAGTGCCGCTGCCGACCGACGTCGTCGTCGCCGACGAAGTCTCGGCCCTGGCCCGCGCCAACAAGATTTCGGTCGACGACGTTGCCGCCCACGACCGCATCCTCGACGTCGGCCCGAAGACCGCCGCCAAGCTCTCCGAGATCATCGCCAACGCCGGCACCATCGTCTGGAACGGCCCGGTCGGCGTCTTCGAACTGCCGCAGTTCGCCGGCGGCACCAAGATGCTGTCCTCGGCCATCGCCCACTCCGAGGCCTTCTCGATCGCCGGCGGCGGCGACACGCTGGCCGCCATTGCCAAGTTCCACATCCACGACGACGTCGGCTACATCTCGACCGGCGGCGGCGCCTTCCTGGAATTCCTCGAAGGCAAAACCCTGCCGGCCATCGCCGTCCTTGAGGAACGCGCCGCAAAGTAAGCAAAACCACGGCCGACCGCGGCAATGCTACGGTCGGCCGGAAAAAAAGCCCAAAAACCAAAAAAGCCAGGGAAGAGAAGAGACATGTCACGCCATACCAAAATCGTCGCCACGCTGGGCCCCGCCTCCTCCACCCCGGAAGTTCTCGAACGCATGGTCCAGGCCGGCGTCGATGTCGTCCGGATGAATTTCTCGCACGGCACGGCCGATGACCACAAGGCGCGCGCCGACGGCATCCGTGCCGCCGCCGCCAAGTACGGCCGGACGGTCGGCATCCTTGGCGACCTGCAGGGGCCGAAGATTCGTGTCGGCAAGTTCGAGGGCGGCAAGATCACGCTGGTCGTCGGCGAGGCTTTCGTCCTCGACGCCACCTGTGCGCTCGGCAACCAGGAGCGGGTCGGCCTCGATTACAAGGATCTGCCCAAGGATGTCGTCAACGGCGACATCCTGCTGCTCGACGACGGCCGGCTGAAGCTCGAAGTGACCGGCGTGCGCGGCCAGGAAATCCACACCCGCGTGCTGGTTGGCGGCGAGCTGTCGAACAACAAGGGCATCAACCGCCAGGGCGGCGGCCTGACCGCGCCGGCGCTGACCGCCAAGGACATGGACGACATCAAGACGGCGGCGCAGATCGGCGTCGATTTCGTCGCCGTCTCCTTCCCGAAAAGCGCCGCCGACATGTACATGGCCCGCCAGTTGCTGCGCGCCGCCGGCAGTTCCGCCGTGCTGATCGCCAAGATCGAGCGCGTCGAGGCGGTGACCAACCTGGAAGAAATCCTCGACGCGTCCGACGGCGTCATGGTCGCCCGCGGCGACCTCGCCGTCGAAGTCGGCGACGCTTCCGTCCCGGCCCTGCAGAAGAAAATGATCCGCCTGGCCCGCGACAAGAACAAGCTGACCATCACCGCCACGCAGATGATGGAATCGATGATCCTCTCGCCGGTGCCGACCCGCGCCGAAGTTTCCGACGTCGCCAACGCCGTGCTCGACGGCACCGATGCGGTGATGCTGTCGGCCGAAACCGCGGCCGGCAAATACCCGGTCGAAGTCGTCGAATCGATGGCCCGCATCTGCGTCGAGGCTGAACGCTCGGCCGAAATCACCCTCGACCGCGAATTCCTCGACCGCGTCTTCACCCGCATCGACCAGTCGATCGCCATGGCCGCCATCTGGACGGCGCATCACCTCAAGGTCAAGGCCATCGCCGCGCTGACCCAGTCCGGCTCGACCGCGCTGTGGATGAGCCGGATGAATTCCGGCGTGCCGATCTACGCGCTGACCCCGGATGCCGAATCGCTCGGCCGCATGGTGCTCTACCGCGGCGTCTGCCCGCTGGCCATGAAGCAGCAGCACACCGACCGCGACCGCCTGCTGGCCGAAGCCGAGCAACTCCTGATCGATCGTGGTGTCGTAGAAAAAGGCGACCTCATCGCCCTGACCATCGGCGAACCGATCGGCACCACCGGCGGCACCAACACCCTCAAGATCGTCCGGGTGGGCGAACACTAGATCGCCCAGCCCTGTAAAATAGACCATTCAGCTAATCAAGTAACCGAACAGGAGTCCCCATGCCGCTCGTATCCATGCGCCAACTGCTCGACCACGCCGCCGAAAACGGCTACGGTCTGCCCGCCTTCAACGTCAACAACATGGAACAGGTCTGGGCCATCATGGAAGCGGCCAGCCAGGTCGACGCCCCGGTCATCATGCAGGCCTCGGCCGGCGCCCGCAAATACGCCGGCGAACCCTTCCTGCGCCACCAAATCCTGGCCGCCCTCGAAGCCTACCCGAACATCCCCATCGTCATGCACCAGGACCACGGCCAGAGCCCGGCCGTCTGCATGAGCGCCATCCGCTCCGGCTTCACCTCGGTGATGATGGACGGCTCGCTGCAGGCTGACGGCAAGAGCGTCGCCAGCTACGAATACAACGTCGAAGTTACCCGCAAGGTCGTCGAATTCGCCCACGCCATCGGCGTCTCGGTCGAAGGCGAACTGGGCGTTCTCGGCTCGCTCGAAACCATGAAGGCCGACAAGGAAGACGGCCACGGCGCCGAAGGCCACATGACCCGCGAAGACCTGCTGACCGACGTCGAGCAGGCCGCCGACTTCGTCAAGCAGACCAACTGCGACGCGCTGGCCATCGCCATCGGCACCAGCCACGGTGCCTATAAGTTCACCAAGAAGCCGACCGGCGACATCCTCGCCATCGACCGCATCGCCGAAATCCACGCCCGCATCCCGAACACCCACCTGGTCATGCACGGCTCCTCCAGCGTGCCGCAGGAACTGCTGGCCGAAATCCGCGAATTCGGCGGCGACATGAAGGAAACCTACGGCGTGCCGGTCGAGGAAATCGTCAAGGGCATCAAGCACGGCGTGCGCAAGGTCAATATCGACACCGACATCCGCTTGGCGATGACCGGCGCCATCCGCCGCTACCTGACCGAGCACCCGGACAAGTTCGACCCGCGCGACTACCTCAAGCCGGCCCGCGAAGCCGCCAAGAAAATCTGCCTGGCCCGCTTCGAAGCCTTCGGCACCGCCGGGAATGCCAGCAAGATCAAGGTCGTCGCGCTCGACAAGATGGCCGAGCGTTACGCCAAGGGCGAGTTGAACCAGATCGTCAAGTGAATATGAACGTTCGCTAAGCATCACAGGCCGCTCCATGCGGCCTTTTCTTTTTTGCCAGGCTGAGCCATGACCGCAAAGTTAAACCTTCGTCAAACTATCGTAGACTTCCTGAAAGCCCGCCCAGCCGAGCGTTTCACCGCACGTCAGATTGCATTGTGGATGTTTGAAAATATGCGCGATGCCTGCGAAGAAAAGCGCCGCAACAGCCAGCAAGACCTGCGCGAGGACGCTGCCTTTCTCTGGCAATTAGTGGCAGAGATAGGCGCCAACCGGCCAGAAATTCAGAAGCGTTGGCCACAAATCCGCACAACCGAAGGCCGGCCTCGGCAGTATTACTGGACAGCCGCCAGCGAGGCAGCAGAAGTCGCCGAGGCCGAAAAGCCAGAGCCTGCTGCACCAGGAAAATTGAGCGAGCACGATCTGTATCCGCTGCTTTGTTGCTATCTGCATAGCGAATGGAATCTGTACCCGAAACGAATCGACGAGAAGCGATCTTCCAACCGTAACGGCCCCAACGGCAATAAATGGTTGTTCCCTGATCTCGTCGCCTTAGAAGACCTCGGCGCGGAGTGGGATCGGGAGATTCGTGCCTGCGTCCAACAAGTCGGCGCCCAGCGGGCGCGTTTATGGTCTTTCGAAGTCAAATTATTAATTAATCGCGCCAATGTTCGGGAAGTTTGGTTTCAAGCTGTCTCCAACTCGTCATGGGCCAATCTGGGCTATCTGGTCGCCGCTGATATTCAGGAATCTGCCATGAAGGAGCTTCGCCTTCTGGCAGCCTCGTACGGCATCGGGCTGATACGCCTGAATTCGGCAGACCCAAGCGAAAGCGAAATCCTAATTCCGGCGCGAGAGCGCCTGGATATTGACTGGGACGCCTGCAATCGACTGGCGTTGGAAAACAGCGATTTTCAGAATTTCATCAGTTGGGTCAGACAATTCCATCAAACGGACAATGCCAGGGTAGGAAACTGGGACCTACCCAATATGAGCGAATAAGCGACCGCTACGGTCGACCGGAGTCGAGGATTCCGAAGTAGCCGCCCTCACCTATCTGGCCGCACTTTCCTGACTGGAGCCCAACATGCCGCTCACCATCGTCGAAATCATCAAGCAGGCCGATCAGGGCTTGTCTTCGCCCTTTTTGTGCCGGGGCGACGATGGTGCGCAGTATTTCGTCAAGGGCCGGGCCAGTGGGCGGACGAGTTTGTGGGCGGAGTGGCTGGCCGGGTATCTGGGACGCGCTTTCGGTTTGCCGATTCCGCCTTTTTGCATTGCCGAGGTGCCTGCAGCCTTGATCCGCGAATGCCCGCCCGAGTTACGCCCGTTGGGCAGCGGCCCAGCTTTCGCTTCACGCCAGGCCGAGGGCTGCCAGTGGCTGGAGCCGGCCGGCGCACCCGGTGTCGATAAAGCCTTGCAGCGCGACATTCTGGTCTTCGACTGGTGGCTGCACAACATCGACCGCACGCGCGGCAATCCCAATCTGCTGTGGCATTCGGGCAACAGGGAATTGGTGGTCATCGACCACAACCAAGCGTTCGATCCAGCCTTTGCAGTCCCTGATTTCTGGGCGCACCATTTGTTTGCCGGGCAGCGCGATGCCGTTTTCAACGATTTGGCCGAACAGGCACGTTACGCCGAACGACTCGATGCTGCGCTTTCCGTCTGGGATGATGCTTGCGATAATGTACCTCCCGAATGGTGGTGGGAAAACGACGAGCAAGACCTTCCCGCACGCTTCGACCCGGTCGCTGCCAAAGCCTTGGCAGCGCGTTGTTCAACCCCTGACTTCTGGAGGATGCTATGAGCCTGTTTGCTTGCCGCTACGCGGTCGTGCAGTTTCTACCCTATGCAGAAACAGGGGAGTTCGCCAATGTAGGCGTGGCGCTGCTTTGCCCGGAGCGTGGTTATTTTGGCTTCCGCCTGCAGAACGCCCGGCGGACAAAGCGCATCACCGGCTTTTTCGAGCGCCTGGACCGCGCCGTTTATGTGCGGGCGCAAGGTCTTTTCGAGCAGGAGTTGGCGCGCGTCAAAACGCTGCTGGACAATGAAGTTTTTCCGCGCGCCGACGCCGAGGCCGCCCGCCAGCTATTTGCTGCGCTGATCCATCCGCGCGAGGCCATCGTGCGCTTTACCCCGGCGCGGGCGATTTTGACTGCCGACCCGGCGCTGGAGCTCGATACCTTGTTCGGCCGCTACGTAGAACACGAATTCGCGACGCCGGAACATCGCGAGGAAGTTCTGGAGAAGCGCATCGGCCAATTGTTGCGCGCCTTGCCGCTGACCAAGCCATTTCAGGCCCACACCATCGCCGATGACGACACCCGCGCCCGCATTCCGTTTGTGCTGCTCGACGACGGCAAGCCGGTCAGGGCCATCAAACCGCTTTTTCTGGCGCAGGATGAGCCGTTCAAAGTTTTCGAGCACGCCGATTTGTGGGTGCCAAAACTACGCCGCTTACAGGCACGCGGCTTGCTGCCCGACGCCACGCTGATTTCCACCGAAGCCCCAGCCGCAGACAGCAAGTGCTTCAAGGCATTTACCGAGGTTTGTGCCGAGTTGCGGAGCATGAAATTACAAACGGTTCCCGCCAACGACGAAACGGCAATTAGACAATTTGCCATCGCGCGGTAAATAGGCTTTCGGACATGGCACTCGGCCAGTTGGCGTGCGACGTCGCGGCCTCACTCGAAGCATTAAGGCGGAGCGCAATTGAGCCTCGCTGAATCCGGCAGCGCGGCAAGGCGACCGTCCGGTCCGCCACCTGCCCCGGTTTCCGGGCCGCGCGGGCCTGGCCGGCAGACGGTTCGCCGGCCCCGTCCTCCGGCCCTGCGGCTGCGCTTTGCGTTGCTGCTGTCGATGGCCATCCATGCCCTCCTGTTAAGCCTGACCCTGACCGGGGAAGAATTCGGGCTACCGGGTCTGGCCTTTCCCTGGCAAGTCCGGCGGGTCCTGGCGCCGAATCTGCTGGTCGCGCTGGCGCCGGCGCCAGCCGCGAGCAGCCTGCCAGCCAGTTCGGCGCCCCCGCCCGAACACAGCGTCGAGCGGCTGATTGCCCCGGATTCCCAGCCAGTGGCGAGCGCGGCACCGACGATCCTCTCGCCGCCTCTCCCGACACCGCCGCCATCGGTTGAGCCAGCAGTCGAGCCAGCGGTCGCCACTTCGCCGGCAGTCGTGAGCTTCAGCCAGCCAGAACCTCCACCGCCAGCGCCGCCAGCCCCCACGATAGTCGTGCCAGGCCCTGCCATTGCGGATGCGGCCCCGCCCGCCAAGATAGCTGCCGCCGAGCCCCTGCCAAGCCCCCCAGCGGCCGTGGCCGCGCCGAAACAGCCGGCGCCTGCCATCATTGCGCTCGACCAGTCACCGTCACCCGAGTTCGTCGTCCCCGCGCCGCCACCGGAACCTTCGCCGGCCATCCTGGCCGCCCCCGACAATGCGGAAGCCGAAGCTCAGTCCCGCATCGAACAACAGGAACGGGAAAAGCTTGCCGAGGAAGAAGCAAGGGCTGCAGCCGCGAAACAGGAAGCGGAACGTCAGGCCCTCGCAAAACAGGCGGCAGCGGAAGAGTTGGCACGAAACGAGGCAGCCAGACGGGAAGCCGAACGCCTTGAGGCAGCCCGGCTAGCCTCCGCAAGCGAGGAAGCTGCCCGACAGGAAGCGGCTCGACAGGAAGCGGCTCGACAGGAAACTGCTCGTCAGGAGGCCGCCCGACAGGACGCCGCTCGACAGGAAGCCGCCCGACAGGAAGCCGCCCGACAGGAAGCCGCCCGACAGGAAGCCGCCCGACAGGAAGCCGCCCGACAGGAAGCCGCCCGACAGGAAGCCGCCCGACAGGAAGCCGCCC
>CAIXSK010000280.1 GCA_903922075.1 uncultured beta proteobacterium
GGTCAAGCTCTCCGAAATCATTTCCAGCAAGCCATACAACGACATGAGCAGCCCGCTGACCGTCTGCCTCGGCAAGGACATCGGCGGCCAGCCGGTGGTCGCCGACCTGGCCAAGACGCCGCACCTGCTGGTTGCCGGCACGACCGGCTCGGGCAAGTCGGTCGGCGTCAATGCGATGATCCTGTCGATGCTCTACAAGGCCGAGCCGGATCATGTGCGGCTGATCATGGTCGACCCGAAAATGCTGGAACTGTCCATCTACGAAGGTATTCCGCACCTGCTGGCGCCGGTCGTCACCGACATGAAGCAGGCGGCCAATGCGCTACACTGGTGCGTCACCGAGATGGAGAAGCGCTACAAGCTGATGTCGGCGATGGGCGTGCGCAACATCGCCGGCCTCAACACCAAGATCCGTGACGCCGAGAAACGCGGCGAGCACATCCCGAACCCGCTGACCCTGACGCCGGAAACGCCGGAGCCACTGAAGACCATGCCCTTCATCGTCGTCATCATCGACGAGCTGGCCGACCTGATGATGGTCGTCGGCAAGAAGGTCGAGGAGCAGATCGCCCGTCTCGCCCAGAAGGCGCGGGCCTCCGGCATCCACCTCGTGCTGGCCACCCAGCGCCCGAGCGTGGACGTGATTACCGGCCTGATCAAGGCCAACATCCCGACCCGCCTGTCCTTCCAGGTTTCCAGCAAGATCGACTCGCGCACCATCCTCGACCAGATGGGTGCCGAAGCGCTGCTCGGCCAGGGCGACATGCTCTACCTCGCGCCGGGCACCGGCTATCCGACCCGCGTCCATGGCGCCTTTGTCTCCGATGATGAAGTGCATCGCGTCGTCGAACACCTGAAGGCGACCGGTGCACCCGAGTACATCGAGGACATCCTGACCGGCTCGGGGAGCGATGACGAGGAGGGCGGTGGCGAAGGTGGAGAGGGCGCTGGCGATGCCGAGAGCGACCCGCTCTACGACCAGGCCGTCGATATCGTACTCAAGAACCAGCGGGCCTCGATTTCGCTGGTCCAGCGTCACCTGCGCATCGGCTACAACCGCTCGGCCCGGCTGATCGAGGCGATGGAAAAGGCCGGGCTGGTGTCCGGCATGGATGGCCGTGGCGGGCGCGAAGTGCTGATGAAGAAGCCGGCCGAGTAGGTCAGCGGCTTCTCCAGCAATTTGTTACACCCTGAAACAGCGCGCCGCGCATCAAACGGCTATGCTCAAAAAATGAAAATTGCCCAAAAAATCCTCTCGACCGTAGCATTTGCCTGTTTGCCGCTGCTCGCGCAGGCCGGCGCGGTCGATCAGCTGCACCGCTTCCTGCAGGAGACGCGGACGCTGAAAGCCGAGTTTGCCCAGGCGGTGATCGCCAAGAACGGCCGCAAACCGCAGCAATCCTCCGGCATCCTGGCCATTTCCCGGCCCGGCAAGCTGCGCTGGGAAATCCAGAAACCCTATCCGCAACTGGTCGTCGGCGACGGCGAAAAAATCTGGATCCACGACCCCGAGCTGCAGCAAGTCACCGTGCGCAAGGCCGGCCAGGCCATCGGTGGTTCGCCGGCGGCGCTGCTCTCCGGCAGCAACGAACTGGAAAAGAACTTCACGCTCAAGGAAGCCGGCGAGGCCGAAGGCCTGGCCTGGGTCGAAGCGATACCGAAGGCGACCGACAGCGGCTTCGAGAAGGTTCGCCTCGGCTTTGCCGGCAACGACCTGAAAGTCATGGAATTGCAGGACAGCTTCGGCCAGACGACGCTGATCCATTTCAGCAAGATCGAGCGCAACCCGGCCTTGCCGGCCGCCACCTTCAAGTTCGTTCCGCCGGCCGGGGTCGATGTGGTCGGCGACTAGGTCGCTGACCCGTTCTACCTTAACCCTTGCCCAGCCCGAGGATGGACGACTTCCGGAATTCCTCGCTGGGGAACACCCGTCCGGTCAGGATGGTCTCGAAAATGTGGTCGAAGACCACCCCGGGTTCGCCCTTTTTGTCGCCCGAGCGGAAGTACGAATGACCCTTGGGGGGGTCGTAGCGCGTATTGACCTCGTCGCAGTCGACGGCATAGACATTCTTCGGCGTCCGGTCCATGTCCTCGGGGCCGGAATGGCCCAGGCGACGGGAAGCCTCGGCGTTCTTAAGGTTGGACACCTTGCTGGCGCGCAGGGCGAGGTCGTCCGAGGCGTAATAGACCACGACGTTGCGCGAGGTGTGCGAGATCAGCTCGCCCGGTTCGCCCTTGTGCAGCGATTCGTTGACGATGTCGGCGGCGACCAGGAAGGTGTTGCGGAAGATCAGCGGCAGGCCGCTCGGCATGTGATACTTTTGCCAGTTGTTCAGCGTTTCGCGCAAGACCCGGTTGCCCATCGAGTGGGCGAGCATGTTGATCCGCTTCAGGCAGGGATCGTCGTCCGGATTGAACGTCGCCGAATTGCGCCATTCCATGAACTTCTGGAACATTCGGGCAAAGGCGAAAGCGCTCTGGTCGGCCGACTTCTGGTCGTCCCAGTAATCCTTGACGATGCCCAGGTCGTTGTCGCACGGCCAGATCACCGGAATGACCAGGACTTCCTTGTCCTTTTTCAGGTTGCACAGATCCTGGAATTCCTTGGCGTTGCCAAATACGGTCTCCGGCAGGTTGGAAAAACCATGGATGTAGATCAGCACCTGGCGGTATTTTGCATTCTTGATCTCGGACAGCATCGCCTTGCTGCCGATTTCCTCGTATTTGCCCTTCTTGAGCCGCCGGCAGCAGAAAAAGCCGCGGCTGGAGGCGTTGTTGTTGAGATCGAATGCAAAGTCGGTATTCAGTTCCGGCTCGGTATTTCGCGTCGGCTGGCGGCTGGTGATGAAAAGCATGACGACTCCTCCTTGCTGGTGGGTATCCGGTTGGCGCCGTCGCGGGGCGCCTGGTGCGTCGGAAGACTATAGGCCGGCTCGGGGGTGATGACAATGGGTTTAAGTGCCGCCGCGGCGCCCTTGGTCAGCGCGGCTGCTTGCAGCGCTTGCCTTCGTATTCAAAGCGCTGCAGCTTGTATTCCTTGCCGTTCCAGCGCACGACCGGAAAGCAGAAACCCGGGCCGCCGACCGATATATCCGGCCAGTTGTCGGCGCCGCGGGTTTTCAGGAATTCCGCCATGCCGGTGGAGGTGGCCATGACGCGCCAGCGGTCGTCGGCCTGCTTGCTGAGCAGCGTGAATCCGGCCTCCGTCGCCCCGTAGCAAAAGCTGCCGCCCTCGGTGATCAGCGCCTCGGGACGGCCGTCGCCGTTCAGATCGCGGACGGTTTCTATTTGCGCGCCGCGGGCCTGGGGGTCGTCGGCGCAAATGACCCACTTTCCCTTGCGCTGCACGGCGCCCGCCGCCTTGAACAGGGCCGCCTGTTCCGCCTTGCTCAGGGTCGCCCCGGCGGAGGTTTCCGCCTGTGCCCAGCTGTTGCCGGCGATCATGATGCCGAGCGCGACCATCATCTTGCCGTCGATATTCATTTCACCTCCTACCGGGACTGTGCCTCGCCTCGCACCCACGAATCATTTGAGGCAACATTCGGCATATAGTTCGTGGGGGTGGTACCGATTTGGGCGGGCACCGGATCTGCGGGTACACTCGCAGCTTATTTCAGCACAGGCGACAGGGTCGCCGGGCAGGGACCAGCTTTGAGCGATTTGTTTTCCACCGATACCGTAGACTGCAATGCCCCGCTTGCCGAGCAACTGCGCCCGCAAACGCCGGACCAGGTGATCGGCCAGCAGCATCTGCTCGGGCCGGGCAAGCCGCTGCGCCTGGCTTTCGAGTCCGGGCAGCCGCATTCGATGATCCTCTGGGGCCCGCCGGGCGTCGGCAAGACGACGCTGGCGCGGATGATGGCGACGCAATTTCAGTGCGAGTTTATCGCGCTGTCGGCCGTCTTCTCCGGCATCAAGGAGGTCCGCGAGGCGGTGGCCCAGGCCGAGATGTGGCGGGGGCAGGGCCGGCGGACCATCCTTTTCGTCGATGAAATCCATCGCTTCAACAAGGCGCAGCAGGACGGCTTTCTGCCTTTCGTCGAATCGGGTCTGCTGACCTTCATCGGGGCGACGACCGAGAATCCGTCGTTCGAGGTCAATTCGGCCTTGCTGTCGCGGGCATCGGTCTATGTGCTGAAGTCGCTCGACGAGGCCGAGATGGGCCAGTTGTTCGACCGCGCCCAAGAGAAGGCGCTGGCCGACCTGAGCTTCGACGCCGAGGCGCGGACGCGCCTGATCGGCCTGGCCGACGGCGACGCCCGCCGGCTGCTCAACCTGCTCGAACAGGTGCGGACGGCGGCGCATACGGCCAAACAGGAAACGGTCAATGGTGCCTTTATTGAGGCGACGATGGCGCAGAACCTGCGCCGTTTCGACAAGGGCGGCGACGCCTTCTACGACCAGATTTCGGCCCTGCACAAGTCGGTGCGCGGCTCTAGTCCGGACGGCGCGCTGTACTGGTTCTGCCGCATGCTCGACGGCGGCGCCGACCCGCGCTACCTGGCCCGGCGCATCATCCGCATGGCCTGGGAGGACATCGGCCTGGCCGACCCGCGCGCCATGCAGCTCGCCAACGACGCGGCTGCCACCTACGAGCGCTTGGGCAGCCCGGAAGGCGAACTGGCGCTGGCCCAGGCGGTGACCTACCTAGCCGTCGCCGCCAAGTCGAATGCCGGCTACAACGCCTACAACGCGGCGCGCGCCTTCGTGAAGCAGGACGGTTCGCGGCCGGTGCCCAACCACCTGCGCAATGCCCCGACCAAGCTGATGAAGGAACTCGGCCACGGCCACGCCTACCGCTACGCCCATGACGAGCCGGAAGCCTACGCGGCCGGCGAAAGCTATCTGCCGGACGGCCTGGCCGAGCCGCGCTGGTACGCACCGACACCGCGCGGGCTGGAAGGCAAGATCGCCGAAAAACTCGCCCATCTACGCGAACTGGACCGCAAGGCGGGCAAGAAATGAAGCCCGGCATGGCCCCCGGATGGACCTGATCCAAACCATCGCCCTCTCCGCCGGCCTGGCTTGGGCCAGCGGCTTGCGGCTTTATCTGGTGGTCTTCCTGGCTGGCCTGTTGAGTTATTTCGGCCTCCTGCACCTGCCGGAGACGCTCAGCGTCCTGCATCACCCGCTGGTCATCGCGGTGGCCGGCATCATGGCGCTGGCGGAGCTGATCGCCGACAAGGTGCCGGCCTTCGATTCGCTGTGGGATGCCTTCCAGACCTTCATCCGCATCCCGGCCGGGGCCTTGCTGGCGGCTTTTGCGATGGGCGAGGTCGATCCGGCCTGGACACTCGCCGCCGGGCTGATCGGCGGCACGATTACCGCCGGCACCCATTTTGCCAAGGCCGGCAGCCGGCTGGCCATCAACACCTCGCCGGAGCCGTTCTCCAACTGGCTCGCCTCGTTCAGCGAGGAGGGCATGGTGCTCGGCGGCCTGTGGGCGATGCTGGCTTCGCCGGCGCTGTTTCTCGGTCTGCTGGCGATTTTTCTCGTTGTCGCCGGCTGGTTGCTGCTCCGCTTCTGGCGCTTGCTACGCGGCTTGTTCCGCCGGCGCCCCGCCTGATTTGCCGCTCGCCCGCGGCGTCAGGGTCTTGCCCCGCTTGTCGTAGATCATGATCGGCACGCAGCGCCGGTCGTCGTGGTAGATGCCGACGCAGTCCAGGCACTGGAAGCAGGCGTCGTAGCGGATTTCGCCACTCGGCTCGATGGCGTCGTACTCGCAGACCACCTTGCAGCGCTGGCAGGGTTTGCCGCATTCGGCCCGGCGCGGCAGCCAGTCCCAGCGGCGCAGCCGGCCACCGAGCGACATGGCGCCGCCCAGCGGGCAGATGAAGCGGCAGAAGAATTTGTAGTAGAAGGAGCCGGCCACCAGCAGCCCGACGGCGTAGGCGACGAAGGGCCAGGTGCGGTCGAAGCCGACAGTGATCGCCGTCTTGAAGGGTTCGACTTCGTTCAAGGTTTCGCCCGCACGCGGCAGCAGGAAGGCGGCGCCGACCAGCACGGCGAGGACCAGGTAGCGGCCCCATTCCAGCTTCTTGGCCAGGGCCAGCGGGATTTTGAGCTGCGGCAGGCGCAGCAGTTGGGCCAGCTTGCCGATGAATTCCTGCAGCGCGCCGAAGGGGCAGAGCCAGCCGCAGAAGGTGCCGCGGCCCCAGACGAAGAAGCTGACCAGCGTGAAGGCGATCAGTAGCAGCGAAATCGGGTCGTAGAGGTAGCTCGACAGCCCCTGGCCGGCCTTCAGCGACTTGATGGCGCCGGTGATCTGGACCATCGACAGCTGCCCCTGGGCGTACCAGCCGAGGTAAAGCAGGGTGAAGGCGAGGAAGCCGAGGCGGAAGACCTGCAGGCGGCGGGGATTCACCGAAATCCAGCGCGGCCGGGCGAGGATGACGGAGAGCAGGGCGAGAGCGGCGCCGATGACGGCGAGTTCGAGCCAGCGCGCCTGCCAGGCGAGCAGCCATTCCGGGGTCGGCGCTGGCGGATAGACGAACAGGTTTTTGGGCGGGGCGTAGGAGAGCGTCGCCTGCTTGTGGGTCAGGGTGGGCAGGATCATGCCCTTGGCGCGGGTGATGGTCAGCGCCAGATCGAGCGGGCGGGCCGGGTCGAGGCCGGCTTCGGAGAAAACGCCGAAGATCAGCGAGGTGTTCAGGTCGGCATCGGCGACCGAAACCGACGGTTCGAATCCCTGATCCCGCGCTTCCAGGAAATACCCGTCCTGGGCCAGGGTCAGGCGGCGGGACTGGGCGCCGGGGACGAAGGCGTCGTCGACAAAGGGGTAGCGGCCGGCCGTGGCGATCCACCACAGGTGCTCGTTGTCGAAATTCCGGTCGATGACGGCCTTGTACTGGGCGTCACCAAGGATGGCGCGGCCGATGGTCGGGGTGTTCAGGTAGGCGATGTAGAGGTCGACGAAGACCTCCTCGGGCTTGGCCAGCGCTTCGTCGTCCACGCCGGCGCCGTCGGTGCCGGCGAACAGTTTCTCGACCTCGGCATTGGTCAGGCGCAGGCGGCCGACCATGCCGTTTTTCAGCATGTCGGCAAAGGCGACCGGGTCGTAGACGTCGGGTAGCGCATGGGCTACCGGGCCGCGTTCCTTGCGGGCGGAAAAGCCCAGTTTGGCGCGGGCGACTTCGAGCGCGGCGCCGAGCACGCTCTGGTTGACGATGCGTACCGAGGCGGTGGCCTTGGCCACGCCGTCCAGCGTCGTCTGGAAGCTTTGGCCGCTGGACGGGCCGGTGCGATTGCGCGCGGCATTGAGCGCGATCAGGAACTGCTGCTTGATATTGCGTCCGGCGTACTGGGTGACGAACTCGCGCAGCGGTGCTTCGCCCAGGCCGCCGAGAAAGACCGGCTCATGCTGGTGGAGCAGCTCGACGTCCATGAAATTGCCCTTCTTGTCGATCGAGACCAGGAAGTTCATCGGCGTCCCCTCGAAACCGGGGATCGGCGCCAGGTCGATCGATTCGAAGACATAGCCGACCGGCGCGCCGTTGCCTTCGATTTCGTGGACCAATGGCCAGGCCGGGATTTCGGTCAGCTTGTCCTGAACATGCAGCGGCGGGCCGAAGCGGCGTTCGATGTCGGCCTTGCTCAGACTGCCGGCCAGGCTGGAAGCGCTGTGGGCGACGCAGAACAGGGCAATCCAGCAGAGCAGCAGCAAGCGGAAAAATTCCGATTTTGGCCAAAATTTCGGGGCGACCGTAGCATTCCGGCTGATACCCATGTTTGTCTCCGTTCTGTGCGGCCCGCATGGGGAACCGCTGTTTATGCTCTCCATTCTAGGCGATGGTGCAGCAGACGTGGCATCGCCGGTCAGTGGTCGGGCAATCTGCCCGGTCGGCCGGTCGCGTATAATCGCGGGTTCATAAATCCGCAGGTGCACCATGCTCGACATCCAACTCCTCCGCTCCAACCTCGACGCCGTCGCCGCCGGACTGGCCAAGCGCGGCAAGGCCATCGACTTTTCCGAATTCAAGGCGCTGGAAGCCGAGCGCAAGACGCTGCAGACCCGCACGCAGGATCTGCAGGCGCAGCGCAACAGCCTGTCCAAGCAGATCGGCATGTTGAAGGGCAAGGGCGAGGATGCGTCGGCGGTGATGGCCGAGGTCGGCGCGCTGGGCGACGAGCTGAAGGCTTCCGAAGCGCGCCTCGGCGAACTGCTGGAAAAATTCAACGCCATCCTCGCCGCGCTGCCCAACATTCCCGACGATTCGGTGCCGGTCGGCAGCGACGAGTCCGGCAACGTCGAGATCAAGCGCTGGGGCACGCCGCGTGTTTTCGATTTTCCGGTCAAGGATCACACTGACGTCGGCGAGGCGCTCGGCCAGCTCGATTTCACCACCGCCGCCAAGATTGCCGGCTCACGCTTCTCGCTGCTCAAGGGCGGCCTGGCCCGCCTGCATCGCGCGCTTGCCCAGTTCATGCTCGATACCCATAGCGCCGAGCATGGCTACACCGAACTCTATGCCCCCTACCTGGTCAATGCCGCCAGCCTGCACGGCACCGGCCAGTTGCCGAAGTTCGAGGAAGACCTGTTCAAGGTGCTGCGCGGCGACCAGGATCCGCTCTACCTGATCCCGACCGCCGAAGTGCCGGTGACCAACATCGTCCGCGACGAAATTCTCGCCGCCGAGGCGCTGCCGCTGAAGTTTGTCTGCCACACGCCGTGCTTCCGTTCCGAAGCCGGTTCCGGCGGGCGCGACGTGCGCGGCATGATCCGCCAGCACCAGTTCGACAAGGTCGAGCTGGTCCAGATCGTTCA
>CAIXSK010000281.1 GCA_903922075.1 uncultured beta proteobacterium
AGCTGGGCCTCCTGCTGGCGGCGCTGGGTGATGTCGGCAAAGACCCAGATCGAGCCGCCCTGCGGGTCCTTGGGATTGATTGCCCGGCCGGTACGGTGGCACCAAACCGCTGTCCCGTCGCGTTTGGAAAACTGATATTCGCGGTCGCTGACGCCGGTCCTGGCCAGTTCGTCGTAGGCCAACTCACCATCTTCCTGCCAGTCCTGTTGGCTGGCGTAGATGGTTTCCGTCGTCTTGCCGATCAGGGATTCCGGCGAATCCCAGCCGAACAGCTCGGCCATCCGGGCGTTGCAATTGACGAAGACCCGGTTGCGCAGATGCACGATGCCGACGTGGGCGTTCTCGAAGGTGGCGCGCATTTCGTCGAGCAGTTGCTGGATATGGATTTCCTGCAGGCGGCGCAGCGTAATGTCGGTCAGCGTCATCAGCGAACCGCCGCCGGGCATCGTCGCATAACGGATACTCAGGGTGCGCCCGTCGACCATGATCCATTCGGACTGGTCCTGTATTTCCTGCGTCGGCGGCAGCGGTGCCAGGACCTTGGGTAGGCTCAGGCGCGGCATGCGTTGGGCCAGTTCGCCGTCGGACAGGTCGAGCATGGCGAGCAGGCGATTGTTCCAGACCAGGAGGCGGTCGTCGGCGTCGAAAACGACAACGCCCTGCGGCAGGTTGTCCAGGGTGGTCTGGAGCAGGGCTGCCTGTTCGGCCAACTCGCGCTCGCGGCGCTGGGTTTCGCGCTGCTTGATCTCGCTGATGTCGGCGTAGGTGCCGACAATGCTTCCGTCGCCGGCCGGCCGTTCGGAGAGGCGAATCCACAGGTCGTCGCGAACATGGAGTTCGATGGTGGCGGCCTCGCCGGTACGCACGCCACGATGCAGGGTCTGCCAGCGGGTCGGCCAGTCGCTGCCCGGAGCCGTCTGCTGGAGGTGCTGGATCAAGTCTGCGAAGGTTTTGCCCTCCAGCGGCGCTGCCGGGCTGCCGGCGGCCTGCCAGATTTCGGCAAACTGCTGGTTGGCCATGCTCAGTCGGTCATCGGCATCGAATAGCGCGAAGCCATCGGAACTGTTGCTGAATGCGGCAAATAGCCGGGCCTGGGCGGCTTCGACGGCCTGTTTTTCCTGTTCAAGCGCGGCGTTGGTGTGCTTTAGCGCCGCCATCGCCTCGTCCAGTCGGGCGGTCCGCTCGCGAACCTTGGTGTCGAGCAGGATGGCGGTCTGGAAGAAGCTGTAGTCCGACGCCTGCTGCCCGATATCCTGTTCGATGCGGTCCATCAGGACGTCGATGATCTTGTCGCGACGGGCGATTTCGTCCGCCGCCTCGCCCGGCTCGGAGGTGGTATGGGTGTTGATCGGGGCTTGGAGGCGGGGAATCATGCTTGTTGCCCCTCGCGTCTGGCTGCCTGGCCGAAGGCAATGCCGTTGAAGGTCTGGTTGACGTGGATGCCGCGATGCAGTTCGCCAAAGGAGAGAAAGCCGGTGACCTTGCGCTGGCGCAGCAATGCCGAGATTTCTTCAAGTTGGCCGCTTTGTTTGAATTCCAGGTTGCGCA
>CAIXSK010000282.1 GCA_903922075.1 uncultured beta proteobacterium
GCGCTGTCGGCCGGCCTTGCAGCGTTACCTGCCTTCCCTTTCGTGATAACCTTTCCGCCATAAGGGAGGAAGGATGCCGATAGCAGTCGACGCATGCGCAGCGCAGCACCAGGGGGATCGCAAGGAACAGCAGGATCGCGTCGCAATACTGCCGCATGCCCGCCGCAAGGGCGTGGCCCTGGCCGTCGTCGCCGACGGCATGGGCGGGCATACCGGCGGCGCCCTGGCCGCCGAGCAGGTCGTCCATACCGCCAAGAACAACCTCGACCATTACGCACCCTCCGACGAGAACGCCCAGTCCTTGCTGGAAAGCAGCATGCGCGAGGCGCACACGATGATCAAGGCGTCGCGCTTCATGAACGAAATGGACCCGCACAGTACCGCCGTCATGCTCTTGCTGCAACCGGGCCGGGTGACCTGGGGCCATTGCGGCGACAGTCGCCTCTATCATTTTCGCGGCAAGGAACTGGTCCGTCGCAGCGTCGACCATTCCTACGTCGAGCACCTGATCGCCACCGGCAAGATCACGCCCGGGCAGGCGCTGAATCATCCCAATCGCAACGTGCTGCTCGCCTCGCTGGGCGGCCAGGACGACCCGAAGATCACCATCGATGCGACCGACAGCCTGCTTGCCGGCGATGCCTTCGTGCTTTGCTCGGACGGTTTGTGGGCCTATTTCGACGATGCCGAGATGGGGGCGCTGGTCGCCGACAATTCGGCCCGCCAGGCCTGCGAGCAGCTGATCGAAAAGGCCAGGGAGCGCGCCAAGGGCGGCGGCGACAATCTGTCGCTGGCCATCATCAAGCTGGTCGAGGCGCTGCCGAGCAAGCCGAAACCGCCGCCCGGATTCGTGCCGCGCTTGCCCGAGTAGCGATCAGCGAACCATGAAAAACGGCGCCCATCGGGCGCCGTTTTTCATGCGGTGCAGCCGGCCTGGCTATTTGCGGCCGAGGCCGCCGAGCAGCGCGGCGACGACGCGCTTCGGCTTGTGCGGGTCAGCCTTGGCGGGCGCCTGCGGCGAATCCGGTACTTCGCCGCGTGGCGAGTTGTCTTCGTAGGGTTTGCTGAAATCGAAGCCGTCGGCGGCGATCATCGGGTTGCGGCGCGGGCGGCGTTCCTGGCGATCGTTGCGTTCGCCGCGCTCCGGGCGGCTGGAGCGCTCGCTGCGTTCGGGGCGTTCGCCGCGTTCCGGCCGCTGGGCGACCGGGGCGACGACCGGCGGGGTGCTGCGTCTTTTCTTGTTGCCCGGGGGGTATTCGTATTCCGGCTCCGGCTCGAAACCGACGACTTCGACCTGCTCGATCGGCCGTTTGATCAGCTTCTCGATATCGACCAGGTAGCCGACCTCGCGGGCGCTGACCAGCGAAATGGCGTTGCCCATCTTGCCGGCGCGGCCGGTGCGGCCGATGCGGTGCACGTAGTCTTCCGGCGTGTGCGGCAGCTCGTAGTTGATCACGTAGGGCAGGTCGTCGACATCGAGGCCGCGGGCGGCGACGTCGGTGGCGATCAGGGCGTGGGTTTCGCCGCCCTTGAAGGCTTCGAGCGCCTTGATGCGGTCGAGCTGGCTCTTGTCGCCGTGGATGGCGTCTGCCTTGATACCGGCCCGCTGCAGTTCGCGGGTCAGCCGTGAGCAGCCCTGCTTGGTGCGCATGAAGACGATGGCCTGGCGGATCTCGCCGGAGCGCAGCAGCTTGGTCAAGAGGCCGCGCTTGCCGTATTCGGAGACCGGATGGACGCGATGGGTGATGGTGTCGGAAACCTGGTTGCGGCGGGCGACTTCGATCAGCACCGGCGACTTCAGCATGGTGTCGGCCAGCTTCTTGATCTCTTCCGAGAAGGTGGCCGAGAACAACAGGCTCTGGCGCTGGGCCGGCAGCATGTTGAGGATGCGCGTGACGTCGGGCACGAAGCCCATGTCGAGCATGCGGTCGGCTTCGTCGAGGACCAGCGCCTGCACGGAGTTGAAGCTGACGCTCTTGTTTTCGACGTGGTCGAGCAGACGGCCCGGGGTGGCGACGAGAATTTCGACGCCCTTCTTCAGTTCGGCGATCTGCGGCTTGATATCGACGCCGCCGAAGGCGCACATGCACCGCAGGTGAGTGTGTTTGCTGTAGGACTTGACCGACTCGTAAACCTGCATGGCCAGTTCGCGGGTCGGGGCGAGGATCAGGGCGCGCACCGGGTGCTTGGCCGGCGACGGGCTGCTGCTGGCGAAGGGCAGGATGCGTTGCAGGATGGGCAGCGTGAAGGCGGCGGTCTTGCCGGTGCCGGTCTGGGCGCCGCCCATGATGTCCTTGCCGCTGATGACCAGCGGGATGGCCTGGGCCTGGATCGGCGTCGGCTTGGTGTAGCCCTCGTCGGTGACGGCGCGCAGCAGTTCGGGCGCCAGGCCGAGGTCGGCAAAGGTGATTTCGGGGGCTGCGTCGGCAGCGGGGATGTCGGCGCTATCGCCGGCTAAGGTATTGATTTCAGACATGGGCCGGGATTATACGCCAGCCGGCGCGTGCAGTGCCGGATATGTCCGGCGGGCTTTTTTGATTTCGGCCATTTTTTGCTGCTGACCGTAGCATTTGGCCAAATGGGCGGCTTAAAGGCCGGTGACCAGTTCTTCCAGGCGCTGCCGGTTGATCGGCTTGACCAGGATGGCGTCGAAACCGGCGGCCAGCAGGCGGTCGATATCTTCCTGGAAGGCATGCGCGGTGTAGGCCAGGATGTGCAGCGGCGTATCGCTGCGCAGCTGGCGCAGGCGGGCGCAGGTGTCTTCGCCGGACAGGCCGGGCATGCTGATGTCGAGCAGGACGAGCCGGAAGGCTTCGGCGCCGGCCTGGGTCAGCGCGGCTTCGCCGCTGTCCGCTTCGCTGACCGTCCAGCCGAGCTTGCGCAGCAGGGTCGAGGCGACCAGGCGATTGGTCGGGTTGTCGTCGACGACCAGGGCGTTGCGGGATTCAGTCATGCGTACCGTCCAGGGGTAGGTGAACAATAAAGGTCGAGCCGGCGCCGACTTCGGATTCCAGCGTGATCCAGCCGCCCATATGCTCGACCAGCTGCTTGACCAGCGCCAGGCCGAGGCCGGTGCCGCCGTGCTCGCGGGTCAGGAAGTTTTCCAGTTGCTTGAACTTCTCGAAGATCGTCTCCCGGCTTTCCGGCGGGATGCCGGGGCCGGTGTCGCGCACGGCGAAGCGGAGGCTGTCGGCGTGGCGGGAAACGTTGAGGCTGACCTCGCCGGCGGCGGTGAACTTGACGGCGTTGCTTAGCAGGTTGTTGAGGACCTGGCGCAGCCGGGTCGGATCGGTCAGGTAGTCGGCTGGCAGGTCGTCGGCCAGGTGCTGGGTGAAGCGGACCCCCTTGCTCTCGGCCGTTACCCGGTGAATCGAGGCACAGTCCTCAAGCAGTGCGACCAGCGGCGTGCCGACCCGCGTGAAGCGCATTTCGCCGGATTCGATCTTGGCCAGGTCGAGGATTTCGTTGACCAGGTTGAGCAGGTGTTCGCCGCTTTGCTGGATCACCCGCGCGTATTCCTGGTGGCCGGGGTCGTCGAGTTCGTACTTGAGCAGTTCGGCAAAGCCGAGGATGCCGTTGAGCGGCGTGCGCAGCTCATGCGACATGGTGGCCAGGAAGGCCGATTTCTGGCGGCTGGCTTCCTCGGCCTTCTCGCGGGCCTCTTCGAGGCGCTGGAAGGATTCCTCGACCGAATCGGCCATCCGGTTGAAGGAGCGGGCCAGTTCGCCCATCTCGTCGGTCGAGCTGGCGTCGAGGCGGCGTTTCAGGTCGCCTTCCTGGAAGGCGTGGATGCCCGAGATCATGCCGGTGATGCGCCCGGTCAGCAGCCCGGCCATCCAGACGGCGATGCCGATGACGACGATCACCATGAGCAGCGTCGAACCCCACAGGCCGAGCGCGGTGTTGGTCAGGCTCTGGGTGATGTGGTCGAGCAGTTCGCTGCGTTGAAGCGTGAAGCTGCTGTCCTTTTCCTCGACCAGCAGGTTGATCTTGGCCGCCGTTTCGGTCGCCGCCTTGTGGAATTCGTCGACGTTGGCGCCGATGGTGACGAAGCCGAAGCCCTGCTGCGACTTGCCGTACTGCCCGGTGTAGTACGGGATGGCGGCGGCGGTGGTCAGTTTCCACAGGCCGGAGAAGAAAATGACGAAGGAGCCGGAGCCGCCGTGCTCGGTGACCGCCTTCCAGCCGTCGCATTGCGGCGAGAAGTTCAGGTAGCGGCAGTCGAGGCCGACAGTGCCGGCCTTGATCAGCTCCTTGGCCGGCTTGCGTTTCAGGTTCTGGTCGCGGAATTCCGGGATGCCGGCGAGAAACTCGTGCGACGGCTTGCCGCTCTGCTGCCATTCGGCGTACAGGTCGGCGTCCAGCCACGGCGTCGCCGGCAGGCCGGTCAGCGGGTCGTAGCCGACGATGAAGTAGTCGCGCGGATGCGAAATCGAGCGGCTCTTGTGGTCCCAGATAAAGGCGTAGTTGCCCTTGATGGCGTCGGCGATCGGCGTGTAGCGCTCGTCGGTCGGCATCAGGCGGTCGGAAAACTGGCGGAGGTGGTCGTGGTCCAGTGCCAGCGTGACATAGCCGGTAATCTTGCCACCGGTGACGACTGGCGTGGCCCAGCGGACGATGCCGCGGAAACGCTTGCCGACCGGGTTTTCGGTGCCGGCGTAGGCTGACTCCTCGGGCCTGAAGGGCTTGCCGGCTTTTTCCAGAGCTGCCGGCAGGTAGGGGCCGATGGCCTGTGTCGGCACGTAGGCGCCGATCACGTCGGAGACGTAAATCTCACCCGGCTTCAGTTTTTTCAGCTCGGCAAAGTAGGTTTCGGCCCGGACGAAGGTATTGCTACGGTCGGCCACATTTTTCAGGCTTTTTTCAGTCAGCTGGCCGGTCGTTACCTTGAGCTTTTCGTTGCCGTCCAGATCGACGTAGGTCATTTCGACATACAGCGGCCGTTGTTCGGCTTCGCCGAAGTATTCCGGCGGCCGGGCGTGGAAGTCCTTGGCGTTGTCGGGCAGGACCGGGCGAGTGACTTTGGCTTCGCGGGCGACGGGGTTTTCCGGGACCCAGGATTTGCCGTCCTCGGCCAGTTTCCAGGGGGCGTGCTGGTAAACCGGGCGCCGGTGCTGGTCGAGAAAGCGACGGAAGGCTTCTGTCGTGGGGGCGAGCGCGCTGGCCTGGCGGATGTCGCCATCCCGGTCGTAGAGAAAACCGGCGATTGCCTTGGCGGCGTCGGTGGTCAGCGACTCGATGGCTTCGCGCGAGCGCAGGTCGAGGGCGCGGATCGAGTCGTCGGTCACGGTCTGGCCGAGGGTCTTGATCGTCGACAGCATGGAGTCGGCCATGCTGCCGGCCTTGTCTGAGACGCTTTCGCCGAGGCGGTTGGTGGCGTGCCAGGCGAACCACGCGATCAGCACCAGGGGCACCACCTTGATCAGCACGAAGATGGCGATCAGCTTGCCGCGAATGCCGCCGAGAACTGCCGGGAGTTTCATGCGCTTTCCCGGTGGTGCGTGCCTGCTCGGTTACTCACGGCCGCTCAGTGTTTATCCGATTTCTTTTCGGGTGCCGCCTTGGTTTCGCCTTCCTTGGCCGCCTTGTCGGTGCTTTCGGGGGCGGCCTTGGCGTTGCCTTCCGGCGCCGTCTCGTCGGCTGCCGCAGTTTTTTTCTTTTTCTTGCCGGGGCCTTCGGGCGGCGGCAATTGCGGCTCTATGGTTTCGAGCTTGTTTTCGCGCATGTATTCGTCCATCTCCCGCCAGCCGGCGAAAATGCCGGCCTTGGGCAGCCAGCCGTAGATGGAGTAACAATCCTCGATGGCCCGTCCCGAGTGTCGGCAGCCGCTGCCGACGGCCTTGGCTTCGACTTCCAGGCGGGCTTCCTTCTTGGCCGGATCTTCCAGCCCCAGTTTCTGGTTGACCTGGTCGCAAGCGGCCAGAGCGAACAGGGTGGCGATGAGGAATAGGCGCGTAATCATGGTCTGGATTTTCGCATATTTGCGAAAAATGTGTCGGCGTGCTTCAGCGGCGGCAGCCTTATAATTTGGCCTTTCCGGTTTGTTTGGAGTATTCATGTCGCATCGCATTCGTTCCTCGATGGTCGCCCTTGTCCTGGCTTTGGCGGCTTCACCAATCCTGGCCAAGCCGGCCAAACCTGCAGCCAAGCCGGCGCCGGCGCCCGTTGCCGCGGCCGAATTCGAGCTGGCCCACAATCTCGGGCCGGCCGGCGAGGAAAGGCTGCAAGCCATCGTCGATCGTTTCAACAAGGAATCCGGTGCCGCACTGAAACTGGTGCGCCTGGAGAAGGGCGACAAGCCGGCGGCGCTGAACCTGATGCGCCGCTACGACACCACCGAGGTGCTCAGCCAGCCCAAAGCTTTCCTGCCGCTACACGACGTGATGGCCAAGGCCGGCGCGCCGCTCAAGCTGGGTGAGTTGTCCGGCGACCTGAAGGCTGGGGTGGTGGACGGCAAGGGCAAGCTGGTTGCCCTGCCGGTGCTCTTTTCGACGCCGGTGCTGTTCTACAACAAAAACGCCTTCCGCAAGGCCAAGCTCGACCCCGAGCAGCCGCCGAAGACCTGGTTCGAGATGCAGGGCATGCTCGACAAATTGCAGGATGCCGGTTTTGCCTGCCCCTACACCTCGTCGTGGCCGGTCTGGGTGCACGTCGATAACGTCAGCGCCGTTTCCGGCGCGCCGGCGGCGACCGACAAGGGCCAGCTAACCTTCAACGGCCTGCCGCAGGTCAAGCACATCGCGATGATGGCGACGTGGACCAAGGCCAACTACTTCAAGCTGTTTGGCCGCCGCAACGAGGCCAGCGAGAAGTTCCACGAAGGCGAATGCGCGATGATCACCACCGATTCGCGCGAGCATGTCGATTTCCGCGATGCCAAGGGTGTCGAGCTGGGCGTCGCGGCGCTGCCGTATCACGACGACGTGTACGGCGGCCGCCAGTCCTCGCTGGCCGATGGCGCCTCGCTATGGATCGGGGCCGGTTATTCCGCGGCTCAATACAAACAGGCGGCGAAGTTCGTCTCCTTCATGCTGTCACCGGAAATGCAGATCGAGATGGTCCGCGTCTACGGCGGCCTGCCGCTGACCTCGACGGCCCGTGCCGCGGCGCGCAGCAAGCTGCTGCAGGACGGCGACAAGACGCTGGAAATCGCCTACGCCTCGCTGAACGGCAATGGCAGCAAACCGGCCGTGCGCGTCGCCAACATTGATCCGGTGCGCATCGTGGCCAATGAAGAACTGGAGGCCGTCTGGGCCGACAAGAAGCCGGCCAAGGCGGCACTCGATGCCTCGGTCAGCCGGGGCAACGCGCTGCTCGGCGCCAAGCCCAACCTGAAGAAGGCTCAGCCCTTCTGATGAAACTGCCGCTGCCGCGCTGGTTTGCCCATCGCGGTGGCGGCTCGCTGGCCCCGGAAAATACCCTGGCCGGCATCCGGCTGGCCGCCCGCATGGGCTACCGGGCCGTCGAATTCGACGTGATGTTGTCCGCCGACGGCACGCCGGTGCTGATCCACGACGAAACCCTGGAGCGGACGACCAACGGCCGCGGCCGCGTCAGCGAGACGCCGGATGCCGTGCTGTTCGGGCTCGATGCCGGGGGCGGCGAGCGCCTTCCCCGTTATGTCGAGGCGGTAGCGCTGTGCCGGCAACTTGGCTTGCTGGTCAATGTCGAGATCAAGCCGGCGGCTGGTTTCGAGGTCCTTACGGCCGAAACGGTCGCGCGGTCGAGCGTCGAGTTGTGGCGGGGCGCCGAAGTGCAGCCCTTGCTCTCGTCGTTCTCCATTGCAGCGCTCGAAATCGCCCGCGACCTGGCGCCGGGCATCGCCCGCGGCCTGCTTTACGAACAGGTGCCGGCCGACTGGGCAGCGACGGCGGGGTGCCTGCAGGCATTCAGCCTGCATTGCGCGGCCAAGGGCGTCAGCGACGCCGTGCTGGCCGAGGCGCAGGCGATGGATATGCCGGTGTTGTGCTATACGGTCAATGCGCCGGCGCAGGCGGCAACGCTGTTCGGGCGCGGCGTGGCGGCCGTGTTCACCGACCGTCTCGACCTGTTTTCACCGGAAACAAGTCCTTACAAAGGCTTGCATTTACCCGGCTGATTTTTACCCCGTTTTACCTTCTAATCCGGCTCAGGGAGTTCGCCCTAAACCACTGGAGGAAAACATGAAAACCATCAAGACCATCGCCTTTCTCGCCATCGCCATGCCGACGCTGGCCTTCGCCCAGGCCAATACGCCGCGCGTCGATCAGCGCCAGGCCAACCAGGAACAGCGCATCGATCAGGGCGTCGCTTCCGGCAGCCTGACCCAACGCGAAGCCAATCGCCTGGAACGCGGCCAGCAGCATGTCGATAACATGGAAAATCGCGCCAAGGCCGACGGCGTCGTCACCCGCGGCGAGCGCGCCCGCCTGCATCAGGCGCAGGATGCACAGAGCGCCCGCATCTACCGCCAGAAGCACGATCGCCAGCACGACTACAACCACAACGGCCGCGTCGACCGCCGCCGCTGAGCGCGTCGTATCGCCGCCTGAAACCCGCCAGCCGGCGGGTTTCGTCGTTGACGGCGGGCGAGCGGCAAATGCTACGGTCAGCCGGAAATTTCGGCCAAAATCGAAATCCCGTCATTTCCTCCTTTCATTTAAAATCACGGGTTTCGAATTCCACGCCGCAAGGGCCGCCAGCTTATGAAAAGCTCCGAAATCCGCCAGCAGTTCCTCGACTTCTTCGCCTCCAAGGGCCACCAGATCGTCTCGTCCAGTTCGCTGGTGCCGCACGACGATCCGACGCTGTTGTTCACCAACGCCGGGATGAACCAGTTCAAGGACGTCTTCCTCGGTTTCGACAAGCGGCCTTATTCGCGCGCCACCACCTCGCAGAAGTGCGTGCGCGCCGGCGGCAAGCACAACGACCTCGAAAACGTCGGCTACACCGCTCGCCACCACACCTTCTTCGAGATGCTCGGCAACTTCAGCTTCGGCGATTATTTCAAGCGTGACGCGATCACCTACGCCTGGGAATTGCTGACCGAGGTCTACAAGCTGCCCAAGGACAAGCTGACGGTCACCGTCTATGCCGAGGACGACGAGGCTTACGACATCTGGACCAAGGAAATCGGCGTGCCGGCCGAGCGCGTCATCCGCATCGGCGACAACAAGGGCGCCCGCTACGCCTCCGACAACTTCTGGATGATGGGCGACACCGGCCCCTGCGGCCCGTGCACCGAGATTTTCTACGACCACGGCGAAAAGCACTGGGGCGGCCCCCCGGGATCGCCGGAAGAAGACGGCGA
>CAIXSK010000283.1 GCA_903922075.1 uncultured beta proteobacterium
AGGGCAGCTTGTTGCCGTCGAACAGCAATTCGGTCGGGCACATCGTCGTCCGGCCGGCCGACGAGGGCAGCATCCGGTTGCCGTAATCGGCAAAAAAGATGGCATTGATCAGTTCAGACTTGCCGCGCGAGAACTCGGCGACGAAAGCGACATTCAGACGATCCTCGCGCAAGCGCTCGAGCAATTGCGTCAGGCGCATATCGCTCTGGGCGTCGGAGAGTTCGTTCAGACTCAGCCAGCTTTGCAGCTCGCCGATATAGGTGGCGAGACGGGACCGCCAGGCGGTGTAGGCAGCGAATTGATTGGCCAGCGACATGAGAATATTCCCGGATGCTATCGGAAACTTCAATTTAGCATAAAAACAGGGGCTTGCAGATAGATATTAATGCTGACAACCAACACAGTAATAGGTGCTGCGTCCCGCCTGCCGAATCTGCCGGATGACCCCGCCGCAGCGCAGGCACGGCAGACCGGCCCGATCATAGACCCCGGCCTGGATCTGGAAGCAACCGGCGCCGCCATCGCTATGCACGTAGTCGCGGATACTGCTACCACCGGCCGCAATGGCATCCGACAGCGTTTCGCGGATGGCCGGCACCAGCGTCTCATAGCGCGCCCGACTGATCCGGTTGGCCGCCCGCAACGGCGAAATACCGGCGCGAAACAGGCTTTCCGACGCATAAATGTTGCCGATACCGACCACCAGGTGGCTGTCCATCAGCGTCGGCTTGATCGGCCCGCCACGCCGGGCAATCGCCTCGTACAGCCAGTCGGCCGTAAACACCTCGGACAGGGGTTCGACCCCTTGCGACGCCAGCAAGGGGTGCGACTCGACCTCGTCCGGCGGACCGGGCTGCCAGAGCACCACGCCGAAGCGGCGCGGATCGGCCAGGCGCAGGGTCTGACCGGCCAAGACCAGGTCGAAATGATCATGTTTGGCCGGCGGCAGGTCGGGCGGCACGAAACGCAGGTTGCCCGACATGCCGAGATGGATGATCAGACTGCCCTGAACGCCCGCCCGTTCGCAATCGACCAGCAAATACTTGCCGCGTCGGCGGACATCGATAATCCGGCACCCCGGCAACAGTTCGATCAGTTCCGGCGGAATCTCGTGGCGCAGTTTCGGCGCCCGGATGACCACGCCACCGACCACCGCACCGACCAGCTCAGGCGCCAGACCACGACGACAGACCTCCACTTCCGGCAATTCCGGCATCGCTTGTTCCTCCGAGCAAACCCAAATAACATCGCAAACTTATTCGATTCTATGCGTTCCAAAGCGCAAGCTCGCGCAAATCCAGACTGAAAGCCGTCCATGCAACTGAAGCTCATCGCTGCCGCTCTCTCGCTCGCCCTGGGGCTGCCCCTCGGCGGCCACACCCTGGCCGCCGGCGACCCACCGGCCCGCCCGATCGGCAAGCGGCTGGCGCAAGCCTCGTCCGAGGACTTGCTGGCGCGCACCGTCTTCCAGGTGCTGGTTGGCGAACTCGCCCTGCGCCGCGGCGACCCAAAACTGAGCTCCGACGCCTGGGCCGATCTCGCCCAGCGTACGCGCGACCCGAAAGTCATCGCCCGCGCCACCGAAATTGCCGGCGGCACCCGCCAGTACGAGCGTGCCCTCGAACTGACCAAGCTGTGGCTGGAAGTCGAACCCGACTCGACCAAGGCCAAGCAGACCCAGTCCTCGCTGCTGATCCTGTCCAATCGCCTCGACGAACTGGCACCGCAACTGACCGCCCTGCTCGAACAGGACAAGCCCAATCTCGGCAACAACCTGATGCAGCTCAACCGCATGCTGGCCAAACATGGCGACAAGATCGCCGTCCAGAAGCTGATCGACCGGGTGGCCATGCCCTACGAAAATCTCCCCGAGGCCCATTTCGCCATGGCCCAGGCGGCCGCCAACGCCGGCGACAACCTGCGGGCGCACCAGGAAACCGAAAAATCCCTGCAACTCCGGCCTGACTGGGAAATCGCCGCGGTCGCCCGCGCCCAGTTGCAGGCGCAGCTATCGGCAAATACCGCCATCGACGGCCTGACCGCTTTCGTCGACCGTAACCCCGGCGCCCATGACGCACGCCTGGCCCTGGCTCGCCTGCTGATCACCGAAAAGCGCTACGACGAGTCGCGCCGGCAATTCGACCAGCTAATAAAGGACACCCCGGACAACCCCGAAATCATGTACCCGGTCGCCATGCTCGCCCTGCAGCAGGGCGACACCGTGACCGGCCGCGCCCAGCTCGAACGCCTGCTGAGCTCCGATTATCCTGACAAGAGCAACATCCATTTCTTCCTCGGCCAACTCGACCACGAGGACAAAAAGCCGGACAGCGCCCTCGAACATTTCCGCCAGGTCACCGCCGGCCCGCAATATATAGCGGCCCGCTCCCGCGCTGCCCTGATCCTGATGCAACAGGGCAAGCTCGATGCCGCCCGCGAACTGCTCCACAACACGCAGAGCGGCACGCCGGCCGAACGCGTCCAGCTGACCCTGGCCGAATCGCAATTGCTGCGCGAAGCCGGCCGGCACAACGACGCCTACATCCTGCTCGACAGCGCCCTGAGCACGCTGCCGGACTCGACCGAACTGATCTACGAAGCCGCCCTGAC
>CAIXSK010000284.1 GCA_903922075.1 uncultured beta proteobacterium
GACGAGTTCCAGGCTGTCCTTGACCTGCGGTGTATTGGCCGGTGCCGCGAGCAGTTCCTGCAAGGCCTCGGCGAATTCCTTGCGCGCCTTGTCGAATTGGGCTGCCGACTTGTCGTCGGCGACGCCCCAGGCCCTGGCCTGGTAGAACTTGGCCATGCGCTGCGACAGCATGCGCTGACGGCCGGAAATATTGACCAGCCGGGCCGCGTTGGAGGCCGAGTGTTTTTCCAGCTGAACGGTTCCCTGATGCGCCAGGGCCAGGACCTCTTCGGACAGGTCGAGCACCTTGCGGCCGTTCTCCGGCGATGGTGCTGCGCCGAGCAGGAGATCCTTGTAAGCCAGCCAGGATGTTTCCAGCTTCTGATAGGTCGCCTTGATGTCCGGCGTCGGCGCGTAATTCTTCAACTCGACCAACTGGCGGTCAAAAACGGCCACCGAGCTGTCCAGAATCTTCTTGCTGCGATCAGTGTCGACTTGCTGGCCGATCTGGAAATAGGTTTTGGCGATGCGCTGCGACAACATCCGCTGGCGACCGGCCTTGTTGACCGCGACGTTGGGATCGCTGATCTGAGCCAGGGCATCCGCCCCGGAGACGGCAAGGGCGAACGCGAGGATGATGCCAAAAACGGTTTTCATGGGAGTTCTCCGAGGGCAGCCTATTTGCGGATCGAAAATAGCTGCCACTCGGCCAAACAACCATGATACGAATCAACAATGTCACGCGAACACGAGAAACCCCGCTCAGGGCAGTTGCGTCAGATAGTTGGCCAGCGCGGAGATGTCCTCGTTTTTCAGCGGCGCCGTGGCGATGGTCATCAACGGGTTGTTACGCACCCCGGTGTTGTCCCGATAGCGCGTGATGGAGGTCTGCAGGTAAGGCATCTTTTGCGACGCCAAGCGCGGATAGAGCTCGTTGCCCCGTGCCTGCTCGCCATGGCAGCGAGCGCACAACTTGGCGAAGAGAACCTTGCCTTGCGCCACCCTGGCCGCATCGGCGGGAGAGGGAACGACCGGCACGCTGGCGTAGTAGAGCGCGACCTGCACGCGCTCTTCGTCCTTGAGCACCTTGATCAGCCCCTGCATGAACTGGTCCTTGCGTTCGCCGGCACCGAACTTGCGGATCTGCTCAAGCAGATAGGCCGGATTCTGACCCGCCAGATTGGGCACCTCGGGCGTCTTGCTGACCCCCGCCTCACCGTGACAGTTGGCGCAGAAGAAGGTGAGCTTCTTGCCAGCCTCAATCGCCGAGCGCTGCGCCGCCGGGTCGGCGCTGATCACCTTCAGGCGCTCTTGCGATGTAGTGTCCGGCTGGGCAAACACCGAGGCAGCCGCCAACAGGCAGGCCAGAAACAGGAATCGACGCATCGAACGGTCCTCGTACAAAAGTACTAGGCATTATGCCGTACCCCCCACCGTCAGTCCATCGATACGCAGCGTTGGCTGACCAACGCCGACCGGCACGCTCTGGCCATCCTTGCCGCAGGTGCCGACGCCGGGGTCGAGTTTGAGGTCGTTGCCGATCATCGAAACGCGGGTCAGCGCGTCCGGACCGTTGCCGATCAGCGTCGCGCCCTTGATCGGCCGGGTGACCTTGCCGTCCTCGATCAGGTAGGCCTCGCTCATCGAAAAGACGAATTTGCCGCTCGTGATATCCACCTGGCCGCCGCCGAAGTTGGCCGCGTAGATGCCATTCTTGACCGACTTGATGATTTCCTGCGGGTCATGCTTGCCGGCCAGCATCATGGTGTTGGTCATGCGCGGGATCGGCAGGTGGGCGAAGGATTCGCGGCGGCCGTTGCCGGTCGGCGCCACACCCATCAGGCGGGCATTCAGGCTGTCCTGCAGGTAACCCTTGAGGATGCCGTCCTCGATCAGCACGGTGCGCTGGGTGGTGTTGCCTTCGTCGTCGATGTTCAGCGAACCGCGGCGGTCGGCGATGGTGCCGTCGTCGACCACGGTCACCCCCTCGGCCGCAACGCGCTGGCCGAGGCGGCCGCTGAAGGCGGAACTGCCCTTGCGGTTGAAGTCGCCTTCCAGCCCGTGACCGACCGCTTCGTGCAACAGGATGCCCGGCCAGCCGGAAGCCAGCACCACGGTCATCTGCCCGGCCGGGGCCGGATCGGCATGCAGGTTGGTGATCGCCTGATGGACGGCTTCCTTGGC
>CAIXSK010000285.1 GCA_903922075.1 uncultured beta proteobacterium
CAGAACCTGTCGCGCAACTGGGTGATGATCCCGGCCGTGACCTATCACGAAGATGCCGATATCACCGAGCTGGAAGCCTTCCGCGTCCAGTTGAACAAGGAAAACGAGAAGTCCGGCAACAAGCTGACCATGCTCGCCTTCCTGATCAAGGCCTGCGTCAAGGCGATGCAGCGCTTCCCGGAATTCAACGCCTCGCTGGACGGCGACAACCTGGTGCTGAAGAAGTATTTCAACATCGGCTTCGCCGCCGACACGCCGAATGGCCTGGTCGTCCCGGTGATCAAGAACGCCGACAAGAAGGGCGTCTTCGAGATCGCCAAGGAATCCGGCGAGCTGGCCAAGCAGGCCCGCGACGGCAAGCTGAAGCCGGCCGACATGTCTGGCGCCTGCTTCACGATTTCCAGCCTGGGCGGCATCGGCGGCACCTACTTCGCACCGATCGTCAATGCGCCGGAAGTCGCCATCCTCGGCGTCAACAAGTCGGCGCTGAAGCCGGTCTGGGACGGCAAGCAATTCGTGCCGCGCCTGACTCTGCCGCTGTCCTTGACCGCCGACCACCGCGTGATCGATGGCGCGCTGGCCACCCGCTTCAACGTCTATGTCGCCGAACTGCTGGCCGACATGCGCCGCATGATCGTCTAAGGGGAAAGCGATGAGCCAACTCATTGAAGTGAAGGTCCCGGACATCGGCGACTTTTCCGACGTCCCGGTCATCGACCTGTTCGTCAAGGTCGGCGACAGCATCAAGATCGACGATGCGATCGCCACCCTCGAATCCGACAAGGCGACCATGGACGTCCCGTCCACCGTCGCCGGCACGGTCAAGGAAGTGCTGATCCAGCTCGGTTCCCGCGTCAGCGAAGGCGCCGTGCTGATCAAGGTCGAGGCCGGGGCGGCAAATGCTACGGTCAGCCCGAAAAATGAGCCAAAAACCGAATCCGCGCCGGCGGCGCCGGTTGCCGCCAGCCACGGCGGCGGTGCCGACATCGAGTGCGACATGCTCGTCCTCGGCGCCGGCCCCGGCGGCTATTCGGCCGCCTTCCGCTCGGCCGACCTCGGCCTGAAGACGATCATCGTCGAACGCTACGCCACCCTCGGCGGCGTCTGCCTGAACGTCGGCTGCATTCCGTCCAAGGCGCTGCTGCACGTCGCCGCGGTCATGGAAGAAGCCCAGCACGCAGCCGATCTCGGCGTCACTTTCGCGGCGCCGCAGGTCGACATCGACAAGTTGCGCGCCCACAAGGACAAGGTCGTCGGCAAGCTGACCGGCGGCCTGGCCGGCATGGCCAAGGGCCGGAAGGTCGAAGTCGTGCGCGGCTACGGCTCCTTCCTCGACCCGCATCACCTCGAGGTCGAAGTCACCGACGGCAGCGCCCAGGACAAGACCGGTAGCAAGAAGGTCATCAAGTTCCAGAAGTGCATCATCGCTGCCGGCTCGGCGGCCGTGCATCTGCCCTTCATCCCGAAGGACCCGCGCATCGTCGATTCGACCGGGGCGCTGGAACTGCGCTTCGTACCGGAGAAGATGCTGGTCATCGGCGGCGGCATCATCGGCCTGGAAATGGCCACGGTGTACTCCACCCTCGGCGCCCGCGTCGATGTCGTCGAAATGATGGACGGCCTGATGCAAGGCCCCGACCGCGATGCCGTCAAGGTCTGGGAAAAGCAGAACCTGCACCGCTTCGACAAGGTCATGCTGAAGACCAAGACGGTCGCCGTCGAGGCCAAGGATGACGGCCTTTACGTCAAGTTCGAAGGCGACGGCGTTTCGCCCGAGCCGGTCAAGTACGACATGATCCTGCAAGCCGCCGGCCGCGCGCCGAACGGCAAGAAGATCGGCGCCGACAAGGCGGGCGTCGCAGTGACCGACCGCGGCTTCATCAACGTCGATGCCCAGATGCGGACCAACGTGCCGCACATCTTCGCCATCGGCGACCTGGTCGGCCAGCCGATGCTGGCCCACAAGGCGGTGCATGAAGCGCACGTTGCGGCCGAAGTCGCTGCCGGCCACAAGGCTGCCTTCGACGCCCAGGTCATCCCCGGCGTTGCCTACACCCACCCGGAAGTGGCGTGGGTTGGCTACACCGAGGAGCAGGCCAAGCAGGAAGGCCGCAAGGTCGAGACGTCCAAGTTCCCGTGGGCAGCCTCCGGCCGCGCCATCGCCAACGGCGCCGAGTACGGCTTCACCAAGCTGGTCTTCGATGCCGAAACGCATCGCGTGATTGGCGGCGCCATCGTCGGCCCCAACGCCGGCGACATGATCGGCGAAGTCTGCCTGGCCATCGAGATGGGCTGCGACGCGGTCGATATCGGCAAGACCATCCACCCGCACCCGACGCTCGGCGAAACGGTCGGCATGGCCGCCGAAGTGGCGCACGGCAGCTGCACCGACGTGCCGCCGCCGCGCAAGAAATAAGTCTTCTCTGCGATAAGCGCCCCTCCCCGGGCGCCTTCGCTTCATGGCGACGGAACCCCCCTTCCGTCGCCATTTTTTTGCCGGCCACAACCATTCGCAAGCGTATGGAAAATAGCCGGGCGCGCTACAATGGCGGCCTTGTCATACCGTTGGAGCCGCGATGACCCGACATCCTCCACACCAGCAAAACCCGCGCCGCTCGGCGACCGAACAAGCCCGCGTCGACGACGCGATCCGCGACATGTTCGAAGAGCGCATGTGCTTCCACAAGCTGCTCGGCTTCGAGGTCAGTTCGCTGGCCCCGGACGGCCCGGCGCTCAGCTTCACGATGCGCGACGAACTGATCGGCCATTACCAGCACGGCCGCCTGCACGGCGGCGTCATCTCGGCGGCGCTCGACAGCGTCGCCGGCCTGGCCGTCACGGTCGGCATCGCCGAAAAATTCCACGATGAAACGGCCGAGCAGATCGTCCATCGCTTCAATCGCGTCGGCACCATCGACCTGCGCACCGATTACCTGCACCAGGGCATCGGCCAACGCTTCACGGCCACCGGCCGCATCATCCGCATGGGTGGACGGATCGCCTCGATCCAAATGAGCCTGGTCAACGACGAAGACCTGCTGATCGCCACCGGCTGCGCGTCCTACGTGATCAGCTAGCCCTTCGCACAGAATGCTACGGTCGGCCCCAAAAAACGGCCGAAATCGAAATTTCGGCCGCCGCGCCCACCGCTAGAGAATCGGCAGCCCCTGGTGCTCGCCGCGCTCGTAAACCACGTTGGCGCGGCCAACGATCAGCGGGTCCAGATTGCCGATGCGCGCCGTATCCTTGTTGGCGTACGGCAGCTTGTGCAGCACGTAGCGCATCGCATTCAGCCGCGCCCGCTTCTTGCAGTTCGACTTGATCACCGTCCATGGCGCATCGGCGGTATCGGTGTGGAAGAACATCGCTTCCTTGGCCTTGGTGTAGTCGTCCCACTTGTCCAGCGAGGCCATGTCGATCGGTGACAGCTTCCACTGCTTCAACGGATGCACCTTGCGCTCGCGGAAACGGCGGCGCTGCTCGTCGCGGCTGACCGAGAACCAGAACTTGATCAGGTGCGTGCCGTTGCGCGTCAGCATGCGTTCGAACTCCGGCGCCTGACGGACGAACTCGGCATATTCCTGGGCCGAACAAAAACCCATGACCCGCTCGACCCCGGCCCGGTTGTACCAGGAGCGGTCGAACAGCACGATCTCGCCATTGGTCGGCAGGTGCTGCACGTAGCGCTGGAAATACCACTGGCCACGCTCGAAATCGGTCGGTTTTTCCAAGGCGACGACGCGTGCGCCCCGTGGATTCAAGTGCTCCATAAAACGCTTGATGGTCCCCCCCTTGCCCGCGGCGTCGCGCCCCTCGAACAGGATCACCACCTTCTGCCCGGTTTCCTTGACCCAGGCCTGCAGCTTCAGCAACTCGACCTGCAGGCGATACTTCTGCCGCTCGTAGTTGCGCCGCTGCATCAGGTTGCGGTACGGGTAGCCGCCTTCGCGCCAGTCGGGCAACAACTCGTCGTCGGGATTCGGCGCCAGCTGGTCAGCCACCATCCGCTGCTGCTTGAGCAGGCCCTTGAGCATGGCCACCGACTCCTCGGCCGGCGAATTGGTCAGCACGTCGCGCAAGGCCGCCATTTTCGACTCCTGCGCCGCGTCGACCGCAGCATGCACGGAAAAGCCCTCGATACCCGCCGGTGTTTGCGACGGCGCCACATCGCCACGGGCGACCGGGCGCGGGCGTGAGCGCGGCTTGGCCGGCGTGCTCGGTGCAATCGTCTTCTTTTTCGCTGTAACCATGTCACCCTCTGTTTGCTGATGCCAAAGGGACATTTCACGCCTAAGCGCGGGCCTTGTCTAGTCCAGCAATTCGACCGGGATCATCGCGCGCAGCACGGTCTGCGTTTCGCTACGACGCACGCGGTTGCTCAGCCACCACAGGGCGCCCTTCTTGATGCTCCACTCCGCCTCATGGCCGGCCAGCAGCAGCGAAGCCAGCCGCCCGAGCGAAGGCTGATGCCCGACGATCAGCACCGAACCCGGCGCCGTTGGCCAGCCGGATGCCGCGATCAGCTCCGACACGCAAGCCTCCGGCCCGATCTTGCGCTGCGTCTCGAACGGCAGCTTCAGCGCCTCGGCTGTCTGCTGCGTGCGCACCGCCGGGCTGACGATGATGCGCAGATCCTTAGGCTGATGCGCACGAATCCACGCCCCCATCGCCCGCGCCTGCTTCTCGCCGCGCTCGGTCAGGCGCCGCTTCAGATCGTCCTCGCCATCCTCGGCCTCGGCATGACGCCACAGTAGCAGGTCCATGATTTGTCTCTTTATTTTTGGAAAGCCGGCATTGTCCATGAAGCATGTTACGACGACATTGCAAAAACAACCCGGACTCCGCTCATCGAAATACCCCCTTCCGCCCGTGGCCGCCGGCGCAAGCAGAAAAACAAAAGCCCACTCCGAAGAATGGGCTTAAGTTTGTCTTTGTGGTTGCGGGGGCAGGACTTGAACCTGCGACCTTCGGGTTATGAGCCCGACGAGCTGCCAACTGCTCCACCCCGCGTCCGATGAACACGTCTCCGACCATCAGCTTGCCTGATGGCCGGAAAGCAAAAGGCCCAGTCACAAGAACCGGGCCTAGTGCTTGAATATTTGGTGGCCAAGGGCGGAATCGAACCACCGACACGCGGATTTTCAATCCGCTGCTCTACCAACTGAGCTACTTGGCCAAAACGAGGGCGCATTATAGCGGGGTGATTGGCGCTCCGCAACTGTTGGCGCCATTTTCAGGCAATCGATTTGGCGCTCCGCCCGGCTCAGGTGCCGATCGGCGGCGTCTGGCGATAGAGTTCGGAAAAATCGTCCGGCGCCGGTGGTGGCGGCAAGGGTTGATGCCAGGCGGCGAAGGGGACGCGGGCGATGGCTCCCTTGCCGGCCGGATTGGGTCGCAAACTGGCGCGCGATTCATGCTGCATGGCGATTTCCTGGACGATGGCGAGACCGAGGCCGCTGCCTTCCGTCGCGGCATCGTCGACCCGGTAGAAGCGCTCGAAGACCAGTTCGGCCTGCTCCTCGCTGATGCCGACGCCGTTGTCTTCAACCTCCAGCAGCACCGTCGCCGGCGTGGCCAGCACGCGACAGGTGACGTGCCCGCCATTGGGCGTGTAGCGCAGGGCGTTGTCGATCAGGTTCTTGGCCAGTTCGCGGAGCAGGAAGGGATTGCCGAGAATCATCGCCGGGCCGTCGGATTCGTAACCGAGATCGATATCCTTCTCGATGGCCGCCATCACCCAGTCTTCGACGACCTCGCGGATCAGTTGGGCGAGGTCGAGCGGTTCATGTTTCTGCTGGGCATGCTCCCCGCCTTCGGTGCGGGCCAGCGTCAGCAGTTGATTGACCAGGCGCCCGGCCCGGTCGACGCCGGTGGCGATCTGGCGCAGGGCGTGGCGCAGCGCGGCCGGATCGGTTTCGCGGAAGGCGAGTTGGGCCTGGGTCTTGAGTCCGGTCAGCGGCGTCCGCATCTGGTGGGCGGCGTCGGCGACGAAGCGTTGCTGGGCTTCGACGTTGCGTTTCATGCGTTCGAGCATTTCGTTGAAGGCTTCGACCAGCGGCTCCAGCTCTTCCGGTACGCGCCGGGTGGCGATCGGCGAGAGGTCGGCCGGTTCCCGTGCCTCGATGGTCTGGCGCAGGCGGGTCAGCGGGCGCAGGCCACGCGACAAGCCGAACCAGACGAGCATGACGGCCAGCGGGATGATGATGAACTGGGGCAGGATCACGCTGGCGACGATCTTGTTGGCCAGCTGGCTGCGCTTTTCCGTAGTTTCGCCAACTTCGATCAGCACCCACTGGGATTTGGGCATCTTCGGTTCGGCCAGATAGGTGTAGGCGAGACGCAGATCCTGGCCCCGGTAGTCGGCGTCGCGCAGATAGATCTCGCCCGGCAGGCTCTTGTCGTCCGGCAACAGGCTGGCGGCCGGCAGGTCCTTGTCGCCAGCGAGCAGCTTGCCGTCGACGGTCATCACGTGAAAATAGACGCTGTCGGTTTCATCGGCCCGCAACAGCGCCCGTGCCGATGCGGGCAACGAGAGCAGCGGCTTGCCATTGACCAGCTTGACCTGCCGGGCGATCGCCGAAACGTGTTCGCGCAAGGCCTGGTCGTAGGGAAAGTTGGCGACGTTGTTGGCGAAGTAATGGGTGAAGGCGATGCTCAACGGCCAGACGAAGAGCAAGGGCGCCAGCATCCAGTCGAGGATCTCGCCAAACAGCGAGCGCTCGGTTTCGGACGTCGGCGGGAGCGGCTTACTCGCCTTGGGGTCGCTCAAGGCAATAACCCAGACCGCGAACGGTGGCGATCCTGACGCCGCCCGGCTCGATCTTCTTGCGCAGCCGATGGACGTAGACCTCGATGGCGTTGTGGCTGACTTCCTCACCCCAGCCGCAAAGATGGTCGACCAGCTGGTCCTTGCTGACCAGTCGGCCCATGCGGCTGAGCAGGACTTCGAGCAGGCCGACTTCGCGGGCCGACAGTTCGAGCTGCTGCCCGTTGACCTGGGCCACCCGGCCGACCTGATCGTAGCTCAGCGCGCCGCAGACGATGGTCGGCGCCGTGCCGGCTGAGCGACGGGTCAGCGCCCGGACGCGGGCCTCGAGTTCGGCCAGTTCGAAAGGTTTGACCATGTAGTCGTCGGCGCCGAGATCGAGGCCCTTGACGCGGTCACCGGTGCCGTCGAGCGCGGTCAGGATCAGTACCGGCAACTGGGAATTGCGCGCCCGCAGGCGCTTCAAGACCTCCAGCCCGGACAGCTTGGGCAGGCCGAGATCGAGGATCAGCAGATCGTAGGCGGTGGTTGCCAGTGCCGTGTCAGCTTCCAGTCCGTTCGGCGCCCAATCAACGGCGTAGCCCCCATGACGGAGGGAGCGGGAAAGGCCATCGGCGATGATGGCGTCGTCTTCAGCGATAAGGATGCGCATTTATCCGGTCTGCCTGTCAGGCGTAAGATTTTTGTAAGCCTGTCGCATTATTCTGTGCGGGCTGTTCTCCTTTTATGGTCTTCGGAGTCGCGGTTCCAGCGCGACTCAGGGGGTGGTCCGATCCTGCACTGGGCTACCCCCTACCGTTTTTTTCCCGCCAAACGCATACAGTCTATCAAATAATCCGCCCTGCGATTTCCGCAGCGCACTGGCACGCCCGTATTTTTCGCAATGCTACGGTCAGGCCAAAAAAACACCCAAAATTAAAACGAAAAAAAGCCCGGGTCACCCCGGGCTTTTTGCTGACGAAACCTCGTCTGATTAGTGGCCGCTGGCGCCGGCAGCACCCAGACCGGTCTCGGAACGCAGCTGCTGAGACGGGTAGAGGGCACGTTCCTTCTTGGCCTGGGCGGAGTTGTCCAGAATGGAAACCAGCCAGATGGTGAAGAAGGCGGCAGTCATCGAGAAGATGGCGGCAGAGTTGTACGGGAACCAGGCGGAACCCTTCGGGTTGTGCAGCACAGCTTCCCACACCGAGGCGGAACCGACGGTCAGCACGGCGGCCAGGATCAGGCCGACGAAGCCACCGGTGACAGCGCCCTTGGTGGTGCAGTTCTTCCACAGCACGGACATGAAGAGGACCGGGAAGTTGGAGGAACAGGCGATGGTGAAGGCCAGCATGACCATGTAGGCCACGTTTTCCTTCTCGAACGCGATGCCGAGGAAGATAGCCAGGGCGCCGAGGCAGATCGTGGCGATCTTGGAAACGCGCAGTTCCTGTTCGGACGAGCAACCCTTGTTGAACACCGAAGCGTACAGGTCGTGCGACACGGCAGAGGCGCCGGACAGGGTCAGACCAGCCACAACAGCCAGGATGGTGGCGAAGGCCACGGCCGAGATGAAGCCGAGGAACAGGTCACCGCCAACTGCCTTGGACAGATGCACAGCAGCCATGTTGCCGCCGCCCTTCAGACCCTTGGCCAGTTCGCCGCCGACGTAGAAGTCAGCCGGGTTCTGCACCAGGTTGGTGATGGCGCCGAAACCGATGATGAAGGTCAGGATGTAGAAGTAACCGATCCAGGTGGTCGCCCAGGCAACCGACTTGCGGGCTTCCTTGGCGTTCGGCACGGTGAAGAAGCGCATCAGGATGTGCGGCAGGCCGGCGGTACCGAACATCAGCGCCATACCGACGGAGATGGCGGAGATCGGATCCTTGATCAGGGCGCCCGGCGCCATGATGGCATCCTTCTTGGCGTGCACTTCGGTGGCCTTGGCGAACAGCGCTTCCGGCGAGAAGCCAAATTGCAGCAGCACGGAAACCGCCATGAAGGTGGCACCAGCCAGCAGCATGCAGGCCTTGATGATCTGCACCCAGGTCGTCGCGGTCATGCCGCCGAACAGCACGTACATCAGCATGATGATGCCGACGAGGATTTCAGCGTACATGTATTCCAGACCGAACAGCACCTTGATCA
>CAIXSK010000286.1 GCA_903922075.1 uncultured beta proteobacterium
ACCCGCCACTGGCGGACGCCGATCGAGAAGCAGGGCGACATGGCCCGGCGCAGCCTGCTGGCCCGCCGCATCCGGCCCTTCATCCTGCGTCGCAAGAAGGAAGACGTGGCGCAGGAACTGCCGCCGAAGACGATCATCGTGCGCAGCGTCGAACTCGAAGGTTCCCAGCGCGACCTCTACGAAACGGTGCGCGCCGCGATGGACGCCAAGGTCCGCGACGAGATCGCCAGCCGCGGCTTTGCGCGCAGCCAGATCGTCATCCTCGACGCCTTGTTGAAGCTCCGCCAGGTCTGCTGCGACCCGCGCCTGGTCAAGGCCGGCGCCGCCCGCAAGGTGCCGGAGCGGGCCAAGCTCGACCTCTTGATGGCGATGCTGCCGGAGCTAGTCGACGAAGGCCGCCGCGTGCTGGTCTTCTCGCAATTCACCAGCATGCTGGCGCTGATCGAGCACGAACTGGACAAGGCCGGCATCGCCTACGTCACGCTGACCGGCGACACGGTCGACCGCGAAGTGCCGATCCGCCGCTTCCAGGACTGCGAAGTGCCGATTTTCCTGATCAGCCTGAAGGCCGGTGGCGTCGGCCTCAACCTGACCGCGGCCGACACGGTGATCCACTACGACCCGTGGTGGAATCCGGCCGTCGAAAACCAGGCCACCGACCGCGCCCACCGCCTCGGCCAGGACAAGCCAGTGTTCGTCTACAAGCTGATCGTCAGCGGCAGCATCGAGGAAAAGATTCTCGCCCTGCAGGAGCGCAAGGCCGAACTGGCCGCCGGCATCCTTTCCGAAGACCACCGGGTCGACGTCAAGTTCGGCACCGACGATCTGGCCGCCCTGTTCGAACCCCTGCCCGACTGACTTTGGTTTTGGCCTTTTTTTCCGGCCGACCGTAGCATTTGCCAGCGCCGGCCGCGCTCAGGCCGTCAGGGGGTCTTTGCCTCCAGCCAACGGAGCAGGGCCGCGTAGAGCAGGGCCGGATTGACCGGCTTGCTGACGAAATCGTTCATCCCGACCGCAAAACATTGCTCTCGGTTCTCGGCAAAGGCATTGGCGGTCATCGCCAGGATCGGCAGGTTCTGACGCCCGGCCAGCTGGCGAATCTGCCGCGTTGCCTCAAGTCCGTCCATGCGTGGCATCTGCATGTCCATCAGGACCAGCGCGTAGTCGTTGCCCTCGACCTTGGCCACGGCCTGCGCGCCGTCGCGGGCCAGGTCGACCGCCAAACCGACGTCTTCGAGCAGCATCTGGGCGACTTCGCAATTGATCGGGTCGTCCTCGACGAGCAGGATGCGGGTGCCGGCATGGCGCGCGATCAACCGATCCTCGATCTCCCCGGCCGCGTTCAGCGCGGCCGAAGGCGCCGCCACCGACGGCGCCCGCTTCAGGCGCATCGATATCCAGAAGGTGCTGCCCGCGCCCGGGGCGCTCTCGACATTGGCCTCGCCGCCCATCAGGTGCGCCAGATGGCGGGTGATCGCCAGACCGAGACCGGTGCCGCCGTATTTGCGCGTGGTCGACGAATCCGCCTGTTCGAAGGGCGCAAATAGCCGGGCCACGGCCTCCGGCTCGATGCCGATGCCGGTATCGATCACCTCCAGCCGGACGACAACGCTGTGTTCGTCCTCCTCGACCACCCCGGCCCGCAGCCGGATCGTCCCGTGCTCGGTAAACTTGATCGCGTTGTTGGCATAGTTGATCAGCGCCTGACGGATCCGGGTCGCATCGCCGAGCAGCAAGCCCGGCAGCACCGTCGATTCGACGTGAACCGCGAGTCCCTTCTCGCTCGCCCGGCCGCTCAGCATCTCGGCCACTTCGTTCATCAGGCGCGACAGCATCAACGGCGCCTCCTCGAGTTCCAGCCGGCCGGCCTCGATCTTCGACAGGTCGAGAATGTCGTCGATGATGTCGAGCAAATGCTGGCCGGAAGCTTCGATGCGGTCGAGCGGTTCCCCCAGGCCCGCCGGCACGCCCCCTCGCCGCATCTGGTACACCGAGCCGAGAATGGCGTTCATCGGCGTTCTGATCTCGTGGCTCATGTTGGCCAGAAAGGCGCTCTTCGCACGCGTCGCCTGCTCGGCGGCCTCCTTCGCCTCGCGCAGCTCCTGTTCGGCCTGCTTGCGTTCGCTGATGTCGCGGACGAAAGCGATATAGCGCGCCGGTTCGCCCTCGCTTTCCGGGTGGTAGAAAATATTCAGGCTGACCGGAATCAGGCGTCCATCGCGGTGGCGGTTCTCGGCATCGAAACAGATACTCCCGGCCCGCCGCATCTCGGCCGTCCGCTCGACAAACTCGCCGTGCGGGATGGTCGGATCGATGTCCGGCACACTCAGCACCAGCATTTCCTCGACCGTGTAGCCGAGCATGCCCGCGGCAACCGGATTTACATAAATGAAACGCCCGTCGGCATCGACCCAGTGAATGCCGATACCCACCCGGTCCATCGCGAACTGCGTTTGTTCCAGCCGGGCGTAGGCCTGCGCCAACTCGCCGGTCCGCTCGGCAACCAGGGTTTCCAACTGCCGGCGGTGACGGGCGAGTTCCGCCTCGCTGGCGCGCAACGCCTCTTCGACGCGCCGGCGCTCGGTGATGTCCCGGGCCACACCGAGAATGCCAACCAGGTTGCCATCGCGGTCGTGCATTGGCGTCTTGACGGTCTCGTACAAGCCCTGATGGCTGCCGTCCCCGAAACTCAGCCACTCCTCGTTCATCGATGGTTTGCCGGCCACCACCGCCGCCCGGTCATGATCGCGGAAGAAATCGGCGAGCTCCTTGCTGACGAAATCGTAGTCGGTACGCCCGATAATTTCCGACTCCGGTGCGTTGTAGAGCCGCGAAAACATCCGGTTACAGGACAGATATACGCCAGCCGGATCCTTGACCCATACCAGGTCGGGAATGGTGTCGTGCAGACAGTCCAGGTAAGCGCGCTCGCGCTCGCTCTGGGTCAGCGCCACAGCCAGTTCGGCCCGCGCATCGTCGCGATCGCCGGCCAGCCGGCGGGTCAAATGTTCGTTATTGCGGCAGAGAAGCAGCGCCTTGGCCAAGTTGGTCAGCACCGGCTGGAAGAGCTGCGTCAGCGGCAGATCGCTGCTCGGCGGCGCCGGCGACAGCAACAGGATCGTGCATTGCTCGTCGACCGGCAAACGCAGGCCATAGGCGTAGTGCTGATCGAGCGACAAGTGGTGCAGCAACAGCGGATTGTCCAGCAACTCGACCCGGGGACCGAGCAAGCCGTCCGGACAATTGAAACGGGCACCGGCACGGTCGCTCAGCAGATGATCGCCGATCACCATATGCAGCTTGACCGAAACCCCGAACTCGGTTTCCTGCGGCTCGTCGAGAACAACGGCAGCCGGAAACGAGGTGTGAAAGAGCAGGCGTTGCAGCGTCTTCCCGAGCAGGTCGTCGACCTTCAACTCGCCGCCGATAGTCAGCGACAGGTCATACAGCACGCCCAGGATCTGCTCGCGGTTCATCGGTTTGCCCAGGGCGTTCGCGCCAGCGCGGCGTCGTGGAATAGCCGACAAACGCGC
>CAIXSK010000287.1 GCA_903922075.1 uncultured beta proteobacterium
GATGACCGTCGAGTGGCGCGGCAAGCCGGTGTGGATCATCAATCGCACCAAGGAAATGATGGATACGCTGCCCAAGCTCGCTGATCTGGTTGCTGATCCGAAGTCGGAGAAGGATCAACAGCCGGCCTATGCCAAGAACGATACCCGTTCGATCAAGCCGGAAATCATGGTGGTGGTCGGTATCTGTACGCACCTTGGTTGTTCGCCTTCCCAGAAATTCAAGGCAGGTGCTGAAGAGGGTATGCCCGGAGACTGGCTGGGCGGCTTCCTGTGCCCCTGCCACGGTTCGACCTTCGACTTTGCCGGTCGTGTCTACAAGGCGAAGCCTGCCCCGACCAACCTTGAAGTGCCGCCGCACGTGTATCTCGCCGATGCCCGTATCCTGATCGGCGAAGACAAGAAGGGAGCATAAGAAATGGCTGCTGGCAATTTCGAAAAATACAAATCCGATGGTTCGTTGGCGGGTAACGCTCTGGAGTGGCTTGATGCCCGCTTCCCGGCGACCTCCATGTGGAAGGGCCATCTGTCCGAGTACTACGCCCCCAAGAATTTCAATTTCTGGTATTTCTTCGGCTCTCTGGCGCTACTGGTTCTGGTCATCCAGATCGTTACCGGCATCTTCCTGGTCATGCATTACAAGCCGGATGCGGCGCTGAACGCCAACGGCGTGCCGATTGCCTTTGCGTCCGTTGAGTACATCATGCGCGATGTGCCGGGTGGCTGGTTGATTCGCTACATGCACTCGACCGGCGCTTCGGCCTTCTTCATCGTGGTTTATCTGCACATGTTCCGTGGCCTGCTCTACGGTTCATATCGCAAGCCGCGCGAGTTGACCTGGCTGTTCGGTGTGGGCATCTTCCTGTGCCTGATGGGTGAAGCCTTCTTCGGCTATTTGCTGCCCTGGGGCCAGATGTCGTACTGGGGTGCCCAGGTCATCGTCAACCTGTTCTCGGCGATTCCGCTCATCGGCAACGATCTGTCCCTGATCATCCGTGGCGACTTCGTGGTTGGCGACGCGACGCTGAACCGCTTCTTCTCCTTCCACGTGATTGCCTTCCCGCTCGTGCTGATCGGCCTGGTCGCCGCTCACGTGCTGGCCCTGCATGAAACCGGCTCGAACAATCCGGATGGTGTCGAGATCAAGGCCAACAAGGACGAGCACGGCATTCCGCGCGATGGTATCCCATTCCACCCGTACTACACGGTTAAGGACATCGTCGGCGTCGTCGTTTTCCTGATGGTGTTCTCCGCCGTGATGTTCTGGGCGCCGGAAGGTGGTGGTTATTTCCTGGAAACGCCGAATTTCTATCCGGCCGATCCGTTGAAAACCCCGCCGCACATTGCGCCTGTCTGGTATTTCACGCCGTATTACTCGATCCTGCGTGCCATGGTCTGGAACTTCTTCGGTCTCGACGCCAAGTTCTGGGGTGTGGTGGCGATGGGTGCTTCGGTCGTCATCTTTGCAGGTCTGCCGTGGCTGGATCGTAGCCCGGTCAAGTCGATCCGTTACCGTGGCCCGATCACCAAGGCGATGTACACCATCTTCGTGATCTGCTTCTTCATTCTCGGCTATCTGGGTACCCTCTCGCCCTCTCCAACGGGTGAGCTGATTTCCCAGGTCTGCACGGTGTTCTACTTCGGCTTCTTCCTGGGAATGCCCTGGTGGTCCCGCATGGACAAGTTCAAGCCGGTCCCTGACCGCGTGACGTTCAAGTGAGGGTGGAAATAATGAAAAAGATACTGATCGCATTGCTTTTTGCGCCGATCATGGCATTCGCCAGCAGCACCGCCCACGTCGACAAGTGGCCGGGTTCGGTGAGCGACAAGGCGGCTTTGCAGAATGGCGCCAAGCTGTTCGTCAATTACTGCCTGAACTGCCACGGCGCTTCCTACATGCGCTACAAAAACCTGATCGATCTCGGCCTGACCGAGCAGCAGGTTCGCGAGAACCTGATGTTCACGTCCGACAAGATCGGTGGCCTGATGGCGGTTGCTGCCCGTTCCGACGAGCAGAAACTGTGGTTTGGCGCGACGCCGCCCGACCTGACCATCGTCGCCCGGGCACGTGGCGAAGCCGGTAACGCCGGTGCCGGTGCCGACTGGCTGTACACCTATCTGCGTTCCTTCTATCGTGACGCCAACCGTCCGACCGGCTGGAACAACGTGGTGTTCGAGAACGTCGGCATGCCGCATATCCTGTACGAACTGCAGGGGCAGCAAGTGCTGAATCACGAAACGCACAAGCTGGAACTGGCGGTTCCGGGCACGATGGCGCCGGCCGAATTCGACAAGGCGGTTTCCGACCTGGTCGGCTTCATGGTCTGGATGGGCGAGCCGCAGCAAGAGTTCCGCCGGACGCTGGGCTTCTTCGTCCTGGCCTTCCTAGCTGTTCTCTTCGTTGTCGCCTACGCGCTGAAGAAGGAATATTGGAAAGACATTCACTGATCCTTTAAGGATCGGCTAACGGCATCGCGGGTTTGGCTTCGGCCAACCCCCCGGTGCCGAATCTCATTTTGAGGGTTACCACAAATGATGAACCTCTACTCGGGTACCACCTGCCCTTTTAGCCATCGCTGCCGCATCGTCCTGTTCGAAAAGGGCATGGACTTCCAGGTCATCGATGTCGACATGTTCAACAAGCCGGAAGAGATGGCTGCGATCAACCCGCACAATCGCGTGCCGGTGCTGGTCGAGCGCGATCTTGTCCTGTTCGAACCGAACATCATCAACGAATACATCGACGAGCGCTTCCCGCACCCGCAGCTGATGCCGGCCGACCCGATCATGCGCGCCCGTGCTCGCCAGTTGCTGGTCGGCATGGAGCGTGAAATTTTCTCGTTCATGGAAGTGATCGAGAAGAACGGCAAGACGGCGGACAAGGCGCGTCAGGAAATCCGCGCCCGTCTGACCGAAATCGTCCCCATCTTCAACAAGCAGAAGTTCATGCTCGGTGATGAATTCTCCATGCTCGACGTCGCCATCGCGCCGCTGCTCTGGCGTCTGGATCACTACGGCATTGACCTCGGCAAGGCCGCCGCGCCGCTGATGAAGTACGCCGAGCGGATCTTCAGCCGCCAGGGTTTCATCGACGCGCTGACGCCGTCCGAAAAGGCGATGCGCAAGTAAGGCATGGAGCTTCCGTCCACCAAGCCTTACCTGCTGCGCGCCATCTGGGAGTGGTGCTGCGACAACGGTTTCACGCCGCATATCGCCGTCGAGGTCGATGAGCGCACCCGCGTGCCGCGCGAATTCGTGCGCGATGGGCAGATTGTGCTCAACCTCGGCCCGAGTGCGACCAACAAGCTGCAGATCGGCAACGATTTCATCGAGTTCCAGGCCCGCTTCGGCGGCGTGGCGCGCGATCTTTCGGTGCCGGTGACCCGGGTTTCCGCCATCTACGCCCGCGAAAACGGCGCCGGCATGGCCTTCGAGATCGACGGCGAGGCCGTGCTGGCCGATGAGGATTATGTAGCCCCCGAAGCCGCGGAAACCTCTCCTGATGAAACGCCACCGGAGCCGCCGCGCCCAGAAGGAGGGCGTCCCAAGTTGCAACGCATCAAATAGGGACGAATGCCACGGTCGATGCACCAAAACGGGGAAATTCCAGCGATGGATTTCCCCGTTTTCTTTGCAAGTCCATGATTTTTCTAGATGGCATAGGTGTTGCTCAACGCCAGCCGGAAGGAAAAACATGAAAACTGAAGTCAAATCCACCTGTTGTTACTGCGGCGTTGGTTGCGGTGTACTGATCGAAACCGATGGCGGTGCGATTACCGGTCTGCGTGGCGATCCTGATCATCCGGCCAATCGCGGCCGCTTGTGCACCAAGGGAGCGACCCTCAACCAGACGGCCAACCCGACCTATCGCCTGCAGTTTCCGGAGAAACGCGCCTTGCGCGGCCGGCCTGGTCAGCGCCTGAGCTGGGCGCAGGCCCTCGACGAGGCCGCCGAGCGCTTCGCCGAGACAATCCGCCAGCACGGCCCGGATTCCGTGGCCTTCTACATCTCCGGCCAGTTGATGACCGAGGACTACTACGTCTTCAACAAGCTGGCCAAGGGCCTGATCGGCACCAACAACGTCGATACCAATTCCCGTCTCTGCATGTCGTCGGCCGTCGCCGGCTACAAGCAGACGCTCGGCGCCGACGCGCCGCCGTGCAGCTACGCCGACATCCTGCAGGCCAAGGTGATCTTCATCACCGGCGCCAACCCGGCCGTCGCCCACCCTATCGTCTTCCGCTACGTCGAGGATGCCAAGGCGGCCAATCCCGACCTCAGGATCATCGTCGCCGACCCGCGCCGTTCGGAAAGTGCCGAGATCGCCGACCTGCATCTGCCGATCAAGCCGGGCACCGATATCGCCCTGTTCAACGGCATGCTCAACATCCTGATCAACGAGGGGCTGATCGACGAGGACTACATCGCCGCGCACACCACCGGCTTCGATACCCTGCGCGAGATCGTCAAGAACTACCCGCCGGCGATCACCGCCGACATCTGCGGCATCAAGACCGGCGATTTGCTGCAGGCCGCCCGCTGGTTCGGTGCCAGCGGTGCTTCGCTGTCGCTCTATTGCCAGGGCCTGAACCAGTCGGCGCACGGCACCCACAACAACGCCGCGCTGATCCACCTGCACCTGGCCACCGGCCAGATCGGCAAACCGGGCGCCGGCCCCTTCTCGCTGACCGGCCAGCCCAACGCCATGGGTGGTCGCGAAGTCGGCGGCCTGTCCAACTTGCTGTCGGCCCACCGCGACCTGGCCAACCCGGCGCATCGGGCCGAGATGGCCCGCTTCTGGGGTGTCCCCTTCGTGCCCAGCCAGCCCGGCAAGTCGGCCGTCGATCTGTTCAAGGCACTGAAAACCGGCGAAATCAAGGCAGTGTGGGTTGCCTGTACCAACCCGGCGCAGTCGCTGCCCAATCAGGCCGCCGTCCGCGAGGCGCTTCAGGCCGCCGACTACGTCGTGCTCCAGGAAGCCTACGGCAACACCGATACCGCCGCCTACGCCGACCTCCTGCTGCCGGCCAGCGGCTGGGGCGAGAAACACGGCACGGTGACCAACTCCGAGCGTTGCATCACGCGCGTCCTGCCCGCTGTCCAGGCCCCCGGCGAGGCGCGTCACGACTGGGAAATCGTCGTCGATTTCGCCCGTCGCCTGGGCAACAAGCTCGGCCACGCCGGCGTCGATCGCCTGTTCCCCTACGCCGATGCCGAATCCATCTTCAACGAGCACCGCGAAAGCACGCGCGGTCGCGATCTCGACATCACCGGCCTGTCCTATACGCTGCTCGAAACGCAGGGGCCGCAACAGTGGCCGTATCCGGAAGGCGCCGACGGAGGCAAGGTCCGCCTCTACGAAGACGGCCATTTCCCGACGGCCGACGGCAAGGCGCGTTTCGTCGCCGTCGAGCACAAGCTGACGGCCGACGTCGTCGTTCCCGAGTTGCCGATCAGCCTGCTCTCCGGCCGCATGCGCGACCACTGGCACGGCATGAGCCGGACCGGCACGGTGCCGCGCCTGTTCAACCTCGAAGACGAGCCGCTGCTCGCCATGCACCCTTGCGACATGCGTCACCGCAGCCTGGAGTCGGGCGATCTGGTGCGGGTGACCAACGGTCGTGGCGAGATGATCGTCCGCGTCGCCGAGCGCGCCGGGCTGGCCAAGGGCCGGGCCTGGATGCCGATGCACTGGGGTAGCCAGTTCATGAGCACGCCGGGCGCCAACGCACTGGCCTGCGATGCGACCGACCCCTATTCGAAGCAGCCGGAACTGAAGCATGCCGCCGTGCAGATCGAAAAATCCGATCTCAGTTATCCGCTGACGGTGATTCGCCGCTGCGCCGACGTCAGCGCGGCGCTCGACATGCTGCAGGCGGCGCGGGTGCTGCTGCCGGCCTTCGGCTACGCCAGCATCGGTCTCTACGGTCGCTCCAGTCCGCTGGTGGTGTTCCGGGCGGCATCGGCCTGGCCGCTGGGCGAGCGCAGCATTGCCGATATTGACGAGATATTCGGCCTGGCGGGAGAGGAAGGGGCGATCGTTTACGCCGATGCCCGGCGCCATATCGCGAAAAAAGCCGTCGCCCTCGATGGCCGCCTGCTCGGTGTCCGGCTGGCCGGCGAAACGCTGGCCCAGGCCTGGCTCAAGCAGGCGATGGCCGAGGACGAACTGGATGCCAGCCTGATCCGCTTCGCCCTGGCGCCGACCGCCAAGCCGCCGGTCAGCGTGGCGCCGCGCAACATCGTCTGCAAATGTGCCGACGTCAGCGACGTGCAGATCCGCAAGGAACTCGCCGCCGGCGCCGCCCTGCCGCAACTCCAGCAGACGCTGAAATGCGGCACTTTCTGCGGCTCCTGCGTGCCGGACATCAAGCGCATGGTCGCCGATCGGGCCAACGCAACCGCTGCGGCGGTCTGATCAGAAGCGGAGAAGACATTGAGCTACGCACAGTACATCAAGGAGATCGGTCGCGGCGCCGAAGGCGCCCGCGACCTGCCACGCGACGATGCCCGGCAGCTTTACGCCGCCATGCTCGACGGCGGCGTGCCCGATCTGGAAATGGGCGCCATCATCCTCGGCATGCGGGTCAAGGGCGAATCGCTCGACGAAATGCTCGGCTTCATGGATGCCATGGACGACCGGACCAACCGCCTCGACATGCCGCACGGGCGGGTCCGGCCGGTGGCCCTGCCGACCTACAACGGCGCCCGCAAGGAAGCCAACCTGACGCCCTTGCTGGCCCTGCTGTTGCAGCGTTTCGGCGTGCCGGTCCTGGTCCATGGCCTGCTCGAAGGCTACGGGCGGGTCAATAGTGCGCAAGTCTTCCGCGAGCTCGGCATCATGCCGATGGCCTCGACGCACCAGGCGCAGGCCGCGCTGGAGGAGAGCGGCCTGGCCTTCCTGCCGCTCAGCGCCCTCAGCCCCGGCCTGCACGGGCTGCTCGCGCTGCGCAGCCGGATGGGCGTGCGCAACAGCGCGCACAGTCTGGTCAAGCTGATCAATCCCTTCGATGGCGACGCCGTCAAGGTCGCCCCGGCGACGCATCCGGAATTTCTCGACCTGATGCGCGACATCCTCGTCACCCGCAGCGAGCGCGGCCTGCTGCTGCGCGGCACCGAGGGCGAGCCGTTCGCCAATCCGAAACGGCGCCCGCGCCTGGAGTTCATTCACGACGGCAGTGTCGACGTGTTGTTCGAAGCCGAGCACGAAAGCCTGCGCGCCCTGCCCAATCTGCCCGATGCGGCCGATGCGGCGAGCACGGCGAAGTGGATACGGCGCATCCTCGACAAGCAGATTCCGCTGCCCAAGCCGGTCGCCAATCAACTGGCCTGCCTGCTGTTCGCCAGCGGCTACGCCGAGGATTTCAACCAGGCCAAGGCCATCGTCGCCGTCGAAGCGACCGGCCTGCTGGTTGGCGGCAACTGAGCGCCGCGTTGCACCGGCTTGGCGTCCGGTGCACCGTTGTGGTGCGTCAATGCTACGGTCGGTGGCAAAAAAGGCCAAAAAATCAAATAAATAACGCCTTGGCACGCGGCTTGCAATAACCCTCTCGAAGCAGCGAATCAACCGTCAACGGGGACGGTCCGATGGCAACGACGTCATGCGCTGACAAAAATATTTGCACCGCAAGGTGCGCGCAACGTTGGAGCCCTGACATGAACAACCCCACTGCTAAACCCCGTCTCGTCCTGATCGGCAACGGCATGGCTGGTGTCCGCACCGTCGAAGAACTGCTGAAGATCAAGCCGGATCACTACGACATCACCATCTTCGGCGCCGAGCCGCACCCCAACTACAACCGCATCCTGCTCTCGCCGGTGCTGGCCGGCGAAATGACCATCTCCGAGATCGTTCTCAACGAACTCGAGTGGTACAAGGAAAACAACATCAAGCTGCACACCGGCAAGCAGATCAAGACCATCGACCGCGTCAAGCGCAAGGTGATCGCCGAAGACGGCACCGAGGAAGCCTACGACCGCCTGCTGATCGCCACCGGCTCGACCCCGTTCATGCTGCCGATTCCCGGCAACGACCTGCCCGGCGTCATCGGCTACCGCGACATCAAGGACACCGACGAAATGATCGAGGCCGCCCGCCTGCACAAGCACGCGGTCGTCATCGGCGGCGGCCTGCTCGGCCTGGAAGCGGCCAACGGCCTGAAGCTGCGCGGCATGGACGTTACCGTCGTGCACCTCGGCCCCTGGCTGCTCGAACGTCAGCTCGACGAAACCGCCGGAAAGATGCTGCAGAAGTCGCTGGAAGACAAGGGCCTCAAGTTCCTGCTCGAAACCCAGACCGAAGCGCTGATCCAGGGCGAATCCGGCCGCGTCGCGGCGATCCGCTTCAAGGGCGGCATGCAGATACCGGCCGACATCGTCGTCATGGCCGCCGGCATCCGCCCCAACTACGCGCTGGCCGAATCCTCCGGCATCTACTGCAACCGCGGTATCGTGGTCAACGACACGATGCAGACCTACGACCCGAAGGTGTACGCCGTTGGCGAATGCGTCAGCCACCGTGGCATCGCCTACGGCCTGGTCGCCCCGCTGTTCGAGCAGGCCAAGGTCGCCGCCAACCACCTGGCCGGCTACGGCATCGGCCGCTACACCGGCTCGGTGACCTCGACCAAGCTCAAGGTCACCGGCATCGACCTCTTCTCGGCCGGCGACTACATGGGCGGCAAGGACACCGAGGAAATCGTCCTCAACGACCCGCACGGCGGCGTCTACAAGAAGCTGGTCATCAAGGACAACAAGCTGGTCGGCGGCGTCATGTACGGCGACACGGCCGACGGCCCGTGGTACTTCCAGCTGCTCAAGGACAAGCGCGACATCCACGACATCCGCGACTCGCTGATCTTCGGCCAGGCGCTGGGCGGCGACGCCGGCCACCAGGGCCATAGCAAGGCCGCCGAAATGCCGGACAGCGCCGAGGTCTGCGGCTGCAACGGCGTGACCAAGGGCACCATCGTCCAGGCGATCAAGGCCAAGGGGCTGTTCACGCTGGACGAGGTCAAAAAGCACACCAAGGCCGCGTCCTCCTGCGGTTCCTGCGCCGGTCTGGTCGAACAGATCCTGGCCTCGACCATCGGCGGCGCCTACACCCCGGCGGCGCTCGACACCAAGCCGATCTGCGCCTGTACCGATCACTCGCACAAGGCCGTGCGCGAAGCCATCGTCGTCCGGCATCTGACTTCAAAGGAAGCCGTCTTCAAGGCGCTGGAGTGGAAGACCCCGGACGGCTGCGACAAGTGCCGCCCGGCCATCAACTACTACCTGATCTCCAGCTTCCCGCACGAGGCCAAGGACGATCCGCAGTCGCGCTTCATCAACGAACGCGCCCACGCCAACATCCAGAAGGACGGCACCTACTCGGTCGTGCCGCGCATGTGGGGCGGCCTGACGACGCCGGCCGAACTGCGCGCCATCGCCGATGCGGCCGAGAAGTACAACGTGCCGACCGTCAAGGTCACCGGCGGTCAGCGCATCGACCTGCTCGGCGTCAAGAAGGAAGACCTGCCGAAGATGTGGGCCGACCTCAACGCTGCCGGCATGGTCTCCGGCCATGCTTACGGCAAATCGATCCGCACCGTGAAGACCTGCGTCGGCGCCGAGCACTGCCGCTTCGGCACCCAGAAATCGATGACCATGGGCGTCAAGCTGGAAAAGATGCTGTTCGACATGTACGCGCCGCACAAGGTCAAGCTGGCCGTCTCCGGCTGTCCGCGCAACTGCGCCGAGGCCGGCATCAAGGATATCGGCGTGATCGGCGTCGATTCCGGCTACGAGCTGTACATCGGCGGCAACGGCGGCATCAAGACCGAGGTCGCCCAGTTCCTGTGCAAGGTGACCTCCGACGAGGAAGTCATGGAGTACTCCGGCGCCTTCCTGCAGCTCTACCGCGAAGAAGGCTGGTACCTGGAGCGCACCTGCCACTACATGGACCGCGTCGGTCTCGACTACATCAAGGGCAAGATCCTCGAAGACGAGGAAGGCCGCAAGGCCCTCTACGCCCGCCTGCTCGATTCGCTGAAGGATGCCCGCGACCCCTGGGAAACCAGCCGCGAAGGCAAGGCCATCAAGCAGTTCATTCCGATCAAGGTCGAAGCCTGATCGGAGGATCGAGTTATTAGGATCGAGGATCGAGTGGGCTGTCATCCGGCATCGGCCGCCCACTCAAACCACTAACAGCTAACCACTAGGCAACTAACATGAACTGGAAACTGATCTGCAAGCTGGAAGACATCCCTCAACTGGGTTCGCGTGTGGTGCATTGGCCCGAGCGCGGCAAGGTTGCCGTATTTCGCACGGCCGAGGATGAAGTCTTCGCCATGCACGACAAATGCCCGCACAAGGGCGGTCCGCTGTCGCAGGGGATTGTGCACGGCAAGCGCGTGACCTGCCCGCTGCACGGCTGGAATCTGGAACTGGCCACCGGCCAGGCCGTCGCGCCCGACGTGGGCGGCTGCAAGACCTTTGAAGTCAAGGTCGAGAACGGCGAAGTCTTCATGGCCGCCTGAGCGGCCGTTGCACACCCAGGGCCGGCAGCGTCGCCGGCCCGGCCAACCCCAATGGTGGGGTCCGGCTCCCCGGTCTTGAGAGTAGATCAGGGCGCTTCCAATCAAATCAAACTCCAATAAGGAAACCACCATGGCCTATCTGGCACCCTCCGAATTCGTCACCAAAATGATCGATGCCGGCGAATCCAA
>CAIXSK010000288.1 GCA_903922075.1 uncultured beta proteobacterium
ACGCTGTCCGGCGGCGAGGCGCAGCGCGTCAAGCTGGCCCTCGAACTGTCCAAGCGCGACACCGGCCGCACCCTGTACATCCTCGACGAACCGACCACCGGCCTGCATTTCCAGGACATCGAAATGCTGCTCAGCGTGCTCCAGCGCCTGGCCGCCAACGGCAACACCATCGTCGTCATCGAGCACAACCTCGACGTGATCAAGACGGCAGACTGGATCGTCGACCTCGGCCCGGAAGGCGGCGACGGCGGCGGCCGCATCCTGGCCGCCGGCACGCCGGAACAGATCGCCAAGTGCAAGGCCAGCCACACCGGCCGCTTCCTGAAGCCGCTGCTGGACAAGAAAAAGTGAGCGACGCATCCGGCTTCAAGGGCAAGAAGGGGCTGACCCGGCTGTGGAATGCGCTGGGCTACTCGCGCGACGGCCTGCGCGCCGCCTGGCAGAACGAGGCGGCCTTCCGTGAGGAAATCCTGCTCGCCGCCATCGCGCTGCCGCTCGCCTTTTATCTCGGCAAGACCGGCGTCGAGCGGGCGCTGATGGTCGGCTCCGTGCTGCTGGTCCTGATCGTCGAAATCCTCAATTCGGCGGTCGAGGCGGTGGTCGACAAGGCCTCGCCGGAAAAAAGCGAACTGGCCAAGCGGGCCAAGGACATGGGCAGCGCCGCCGTGCTGCTCAGCCTGCTCAACGCCGCCGCCATCTGGGCCTGTCTGCTCTGGCCCTAGCCTCAGAATAGTCGAGCGCTATACGGCTCGCTTGATGCAGCGCCGGCCTCGGCATGACCGCCGGCCAGCACGACCGTGTTGCGGCCAAGGTGCTTGGCGTCGTAGAGGGCCTCGTCGGCATGCTTGAGGGCGATCTCGATCGGGCATTCGCTGGCGTCGGCCAGGCCGATGCTGACCGTCACCTTGACCGAACGTCCGTCCGGCAAGGCGATTTCGGTTTCCGAACAACGCAGGCGCAGGCGTTCGGCCAGTTTCGCTGCGTCGCCGGGGTCGATTTCCGGGAACAGGAAGGCGAATTCCTCGCCGCCGTAGCGGCAAACCAGATCGGACTGACGCAGGGCTTCGCGGACGAGGTCGGCGAAAGTCTTCAGCACCAGGTCGCCGGCCGCATGGCCGTAGGTGTCGTTGAGTTTCTTGAAGTAATCAAGATCGGCCATGGCTACCGTAACCGGCCGCCGGTAGCGCTGCGCCCGCTGCAGTTCGACCTCGGCGACCTGCATGAAATGGCGGCGGTTCATCAGGCCGGTCAGGCCGTCTTTGTTGGCCAGTTGTTCGAGCACATGCCGGGCCTGGTCGTTCTGGATCAGCAGCGCATGCTGTTCGCGGATGGCCTCTTCGACGGCCTGGATTTCGCGCATTGCCGTCGGCAGGAACTCGGGCGCCGGCTGGACGACGCTGAGGCTGGACAGCGCCCGGTCGATGGCCTGCAAGGGCCGGATCAGGTGACGGCGGACGAGGACCACGAAAGCGAGCAGAAAAAGCCCGAACAGCACGAGGACGGCGATCAGTTTGTAGCGGGCCAGGCGCATCGCCTCGGTGGCGACGTTGAGGTCGCTGGTCACCAGATCGACGCCCTGGATCGAGACATCGTCGACCTGCGTGCCGAGCCGGGCGGCCAGCCGCTGCCACTCGTCGTAGAAGTCGGCCGGACGATTGTCGTCGCGCACCGACTGGCGAACGACTTCGCTGAGGAATTGCTCGGTCTCCCGCGTCAACTTGGCCGCCGACGGATGTTCGAGGATGCTCGGATGGCTGGCGATCAGCGTGACGACAAACATCGACTGCTGGCGCGAGGCGTGCGAATTGACGGCGAAGATGCGTTCGCCTTCCTGGCGCAACTGTTCGAGATTCCGGGCCAGGCGCTGGTAGCGGATGATCTCGGGGACGGTCTGTTCCTGCAGGCGATTGTTGGCGTCGATGACCCGCTGCTGATCCAGCGCGAGCAGCACGACGGCAGTCCCGAAAATGACCAGGAAGATGGCGGCCAGCAAGGCAAAGGCACGGCTGGCGTAGTAGCCGCGCTGCGGCTTGATCACGACGGACATGGACAGGCTTTTCCAGCCGCCTGGCGGCACGAGAAAACGGCAGATGGCATCAACTCACCCGAAATGGCAGAAAGCGTGAATTGATTCGATCATACGTCCCATTGCGCTTGATGCGATCAAGCGCCGCATCAATTTCTTCTTTCAGTTCCGGCCGCCGGAGCGAGATGCCGAAGGCGACATCGCCCGCCAGCTCGGGGACGTGCATGACCACGGGCACCAGGTCGAGTTGCCGGAAAGCCGGCGATTTCTGCAGGTTGAGCGCGCTGATCATCGGCACCATGGCCGCCTGCGCCCGGCCGCCCAGTATCGGGGCATCCAGCTCGCCCCAGGTGGCCACCGCCAGCGTGACCCAACCCTGCCGGCGGGCATAACTTTCCTGCTCGGAACCGCCGACCACGGCCACCGTCAGCCCGGGCTGGCCGGGCTGCACGCCGCGCCGGGCAAGCCACAGCGACTGCGAACGGTAATGCGGCTTGGCGAAAATCAGCTTACCCTGGCGCTCGGGCGTTTCCTGCAACCCGACACCGGCGATATCGGCCTTGCCCTGGGCGACGGCATCGACCACGGCGCCCTGCGTCGTCACCTCGAACTGGCATCTGGCCCGGATCTCCCGGCAAACGGCGCGAACGATCTCGACATTGAAGCCGGTCAGTTGCCCGCTCTGGTCGCGGTAGGAAAGCGGCGGCGCATCGTCGAGCACCAGCACGCGCAGCGTCTGCCCGGCATCCGGACGCTCGCTGCCGGCGGCGATGCCGACGGGCAGGGCGAGACAGAGCAGGAGACGGATCAAGCGGCAGGGCATGGCAAGACATGACGCGAAAATAATCGGACAGTATATAGGCATACGTCCGTTTGAAATCACTAGTCATTACCCTAGCCGGGCAATTCGAGCAGTTTCCC
>CAIXSK010000289.1 GCA_903922075.1 uncultured beta proteobacterium
GTTGGCTCCTTACGACGATTCTTTGGTCAGCTTCTTGGCCAGCAGGATCAGCGCCTGCTCGAGGATCAGGCCGACGATGCCGATGACGAAGATGGCGATGATGATGTGCTCGACCTTCAGGTTGTTCCACTCATCCCACACCCAGAAGCCGATCCCGACGCCGCCGGTCAGCATTTCCGCGGCAACGATGACCAGCCAGGCGGTGCCGATCGACAGGCGGATGCCGGTCAGCATGTAGGGCAGCACGGCCGGAAAGAGGATCTTGGTGACGACTTTCCACTCCGACAGCGCCAGCACGCGGGCGACGTTCAGGTAATCCTGCGGCACGCGCTGGACGCCCTGGGCGGTGTTCATGATCATCGGCCAGATCGAGCAGATGAAGATGGTGTAGGTCGCCGCCGGGTCGGCCTTCTTGAAGACGAGCAGGCCAATCGGCAGCCAGGCCAGCGGCGAGACCGGACGCAGCAGGCTGATGATCGGATTGACCATGGCCGACAGGAAAGCCGAGCGGCCAAGGATGAAACCGAGCGGAATACCGACCAGCGCGGCAAAGCCGAAGCCGATGGCGACGCGCTGCAGCGAGGACAGCACGTTCCAGCCGATGCCCTGGTCGTTCGGCCCGTTGCGGTAGAAGGGGTCGGCGAACAAGGCGACGGCGGCGTCCCAGGTCTGGCCCGGGCCGGGAATGCTACCGCCCTTGTGGGTGGCGACATACCAGATGCCGAGCAGGATCAACAGACCGAGCACCGGCGGCATCACTGCCCGGCCTGCGGCAGAGAGTTTCTCGCCGATCGGCGTACCGACGGCCCCTGCAGCTACGTTTTCCATTTTCGTTTCCTTGACCGGCTCTGCAGCGTCGGCTGCGACCGGCTTGCTGGTTGTAATGCTACGGTCGATGGGTTTTTTTGCCCCAAATTCACCGTTCATCGTCATTGCGCTCATGTCGTTCTCCAGAGGTTTTCCACCGCCCCCGCCGCAGCGGGAGCGATGGCGACTCAATCGACTGATCAGGCCTTGATCTTGAAACTGTCGGCATACTTCGCCGGGTCCTTGCCATCCCACACCACGCCATCGATCAGCTTGTGGCTACGCATGTCGCTCTTGGGCAGCGCGACGCCGGCGGCGGCGGCACCCTGCTTGTAGATGTCGATGCGGTTCACCTGCTTGGCGACAGCCAGGTAATCCGGGTGGCTCTTCAGCAAACCCCAGCGCTTGTGCTGGGTCAGGAACCACATTGCGTCGGAGAGGTAGGGGAAATTGACCGCGCCGTCGTTGAAGAACTTCATGTGGTTCTTGTCGTCCCAGCTCTTGCCCAGGCCGTTCTGGTAGCGGCCGAGCATGCGGGCGACGATGACATCGGTGTCGGTATTGACGTAGGACTTCTGGGCGATGGTCTCGGCCGTCTTCTGCTTGTTGGCCAGCGAGGCGTCGATCCACTTGCTGGCGTCGAGGATGGCGGCGACCACGGCACGCGCCGTGTTGGGGTTCTGCTTGACCCAGTCGGCGGTGGTGCCGAGCACCTTTTCCGGGTGATCGGTCCAGATGTCCTGGGTCGTCACTGCCGTGAAGCCGATGTTGTCCATGATCGCGCGGTTGTTCCACGGTTCGCCGACACAGAAGCCGTCCATGTTGCCGACGCGCATGTTGGCGACCATCTGCGGGGGCGGCACGGTGATCGTCTTGACGTCCTTGAACGGGTTGATGCCCTGCGCGGCCAGCCA
>CAIXSK010000290.1 GCA_903922075.1 uncultured beta proteobacterium
ATCTCGTCGTCGGACAGGCCGTAGGATGGCTTGACGGTGATGCTCGATTCGACGCCGGTCGTTTGCTCACGTGCAGTCACTGACAACAGGCCGTCGGCATCGACCTGGAAGCTGACGCGAATGCGCGCCGCGCCGGCCACCATCGGCGGAATGCCGCGCAGCTCGAAGCGGGCCAGCGAGCGGCAGTCGGCAATCATTTCGCGCTCCCCCTGGACGACATGGATGGCCATCGCCGTCTGGCCGTCCTTGAAGGTGGTGAATTCCTGGGCGCGCGCCGTCGGGATGGTCGAATTGCGCGGGATGACTTTCTCGGTCAGGCCACCCATGGTTTCCAAACCAAGCGACAGCGGGATGACGTCGAGCAGCAGCCAGTCATCGCGGCCAGTCTTGTTGCCGGCCAGCAGGTTGGCCTGGGTGGCAGCGCCAAGGGCGACGACCTTGTCCGGGTCGAGATTGGTCAAGGGCTCCTGGCGGAAGAAATCCCCAACGGCCTTCTGGATCTGCGGCATGCGCGTCGCGCCGCCGACCATGACGACGCCTTTGATGTCCTCGGCACGCAGGCCAGCATCGCGCAAGGCTTTTTTGACCGGCTGCAGGGTCTTGGAAATCAGCGTCTGAGTGATTTCGGCGAAGGTGACGACGTCGAGCTTGACGTCGACATTCTCGCCCGACGCCAGGCGCAGCGAGATCGGCGCTTCCGGGTTGTTGGTCAGGAATTCCTTGGCCTCGCGGCAGCGCATCATCAGGCGACGCGCGTCTTCTGGCGTCAGCAACTGCAATTTCGCCTGCTCGATGACCCAGCAGTAGATGCGGTGATCGAAATCGTCGCCACCCAGCGCCGAATCGCCGCCGGTCGCCATCACCTCGAAAACACCCTTGGTCAGCTTGAGGATGGAGATATCGAAAGTACCGCCGCCGAGGTCGTAGACCGCGTAAACGCCTTCCGCACCGTTATCCAGCCCGTAGGCGATGGCCGCGGCCGTCGGCTCGTTGAGCAAGCGAAGCACGTTCAAACCGGCCAGACGCGCCGCATCTTTGGTGGCCTGACGCTGCGCATCGTCGAAATAGGCTGGCACGGTGATCACGGCGCCAACCAGTTCGCCGCCCAGCGCTGCTTCGGCACGGATTTTCAGGGACTTGAGAATTTCGGATGAGGTTTCGACCGGGCTCTTGATGCCGGCGTGAGTCTTCAGCCTGACCATGCCGGGCGACTCGACGAAGTCGTAGGGCATGGACTCGACATGGGCAATGTCCTTGGTGCCCCGCCCCATGAAACGCTTGACCGAAACAATGGTGTTCTTCGGGTCGACCGCCTGATTCTTCTGCGCGTCGTAGCCGACCTCGGTCGTGCCGTCGGCGTGGTAGCGCACCACGGAAGGCAGCAGCGGCCGGCCCTGCTCGTCGTTCAGGCAGACGGCAATGCCGCTGCGCACAGTAGCGACCAGCGAGTTGGTGGTGCCGAGATCGATGCCGATGGCGAGCTTGTGCTCGTGCGGTGCCGCCGACTCACCCGGTTCGGCGATTTGAAACAGAGCCATTTTTTATTCTTCCAGCGACGCCAGCGCGTCGTCGATTTCGTACAGGAGTTTTTCCAGGAACATCAGGCGGCGCACACGATCAGTCGCCTGGGTGTGATCGCCGGCGTCATCGAGCAGTTGCGCCAGTTCATCGTAGCGATTCGTGACGTCGCCACGCAGCCGGTTGTGCAGGTGTTCGAGTTCGTGATGATCGCCGCCATTACGCGCATCCATCACCGCTTCGCGCCATTCCATCTGTTCCATCAGGAAATCGGCCGGCATCGCGGTATTGCTTTCGGCCTGGATGTCGTGGCCGGCCAGATGCAGCAGATATTTGGCCCGTTCCAGCGGCCTTTTCAGCGTCTGGTAGGCCTCGTTGGCGTGGGTTGCCCACTGCATGGAGAGGCGACGTTCAGCTTCGCCGGCATGGGCGAAGCGGTCCGGATGCACCTGCGCCTGGATGTCGCGATAGCGGGAATCGAGATCGGACAGGTCAAGCCGGAAAGCCGGCTTGACTCCAAACAGCGCAAAGTGATCGGCCTTGAAATCCATCAGACGTTGAAGGACTCGCCGCAACCGCACTGATCCTTGACGTTCGGATTGTTGAACTTGAAGCCCTCGTTCAAACCTTCGCGAGCGAAATCGAGCTCCATCCCGTCAAGGTAAGGCAGGCTCTTGGCATCAACGATGATCTTGACGCCCTTCTGTTCGAAGACCATATCGTCCGGATTCACCTCGTCGACAAATTCCAGCTTGTAGGCCATGCCGGAACAGCCGCTAGTCCGTACGCCGAGGCGCAGGCCGATACCCTTGCCACGCTTGGTCAGGAAATTGGCGACGTGTTGTGCCGCCTTGTCGCTCAAGGTGACGCCCATGCTTATTCTCCGTGCTTTTTCTTGTAATCCGCCACGGCTGCCTTGATGGCATCCTCGGCCAGGATCGAACAGTGGATTTTAACCGGCGGCAGGGCCAGTTCTTCAGCAATTTCGGTATTTTTGATGGCCAGAGCCTGGTCAACCGTCTTGCCCTTGACCCACTCGGTGACCAGCGACGACGAGGCGATGGCCGAACCGCAGCCGTAGGTCTTGAACTTGGCATCCTCGATCACGCCGGATTTGTTCACCTTGATCTGCAGCTTCATCACGTCGCCGCAGGCCGGTGCGCCGACCATGCCGGTACCGACGCCGTCGTCTTCCTTGCCGAAGGAACCGACGTTACGCGGATTCTCATAGTGATCAATGACTTTTACGCTATAGCTCATGTTGATTCTCCATAAATTCAGTGGTTAGTTGCTAGTCGTTAGTTGCTAGCAAACCCGCTAACGACTAATTACTAACGACTCGTAACTCAATGCGCTGCCCATTGAACGGTGCTCAGATCGATGCCGTCCTTGTACATTTCCCAGAGCGGCGAAAGTTCGCGTAGTTTGCCAACTTTCGCGTGCAACAATTTGATTGCATAGTCTATTTCTTCTTCCGTCGTAAAGCGGCCGATGCTGAAGCGGATGGAACTGTGGGCCAGTTCGTCATCGCGGCCCAGGGCGCGCAGCACGTAGGAGGGTTCCAGGCTGGCCGAAGTGCAGGCCGAACCCGAGGAGACTGCCAGATCCTTGATCGCCATGATCATCGATTCGCCTTCGACGTAGGCAAAGCTGATGTTGAGATTGTGCGCCACGCGCTGCGTCAGGTCACCATTGACGTAGGTCGCTTCGATGTCCTGCAGCCCTTTGAGCAATTTGTCGCGCAAGGCGCCAATGCGCTTGTTTTCTTCAAGCATCTCTTCCTTGGCCAGACGGAATGACTCGCCCATGCCGACGATCTGGTGCGTGGCCAGCGTGCCCGAGCGGAAACCGCGTTCGTGACCGCCGCCGTGCATCTGCGCTTCCAGACGGACGCGCGGTTTGCGGCGCACATACAGAGCGCCGATGCCCTTCGGGCCGTAGGTTTTGTGGGCCGAGAAGCTCATCAGGTCGACCTTGAGCCGGCTCAGGTCGATATCGACCTTGCCGGTAGCCTGCGCCGCGTCGACGTGGAAGATGATGCCCTTCTCGCGGCAGATTTCGCCCAGTTCGGCGATCGGCTGAATGACGCCGACCTCATTATTGACGTACATCACCGAGGCGAGCACGGTGTCGGGACGAATCGCCGCCTTGAACACGTCCAGATCGAGCAGGCCGTCTTCCTTGACGTCGAGATAGGTCGCCTCGAAACCCTGGCGCTCCAATTCGCGGACAGTATCGAGCACGGCCTTGTGCTCTGTCTTGACCGTGATGATGTGCTTGCCCTTGGTGCCGGCGTAGAAATTGGCGGCGCCCTTGATGGCGAGGTTGTTGGACTCGGTGGCGCCGGAAGTCCAGACGATTTCCTTGGGGTCGGCATTGACCAGCGCGGCAACCTGCTCGCGAGCTTCTTCGACAGCCGCATCGGCCACCCAGCCGAAGCTGTGCGAACGCGAGGCCGGGTTGCCAAAGTGTTCGCACAGGTAGGGAATCATTTTTTCCGCAACGCGCGGGTCAACCGGGGTGGTGGCCGAGTAATCCAGGTAGATCGGGAGTTTCATCGTCATTCTCGCTAAGTCGGGTTGTTCAAACGGCCATCGCCGTCAGTCCCTGCAGGCGTCCGACTGTAGCCTGCAAGGCGTTGATGAATTGTTCGATTTCCGCCTCGGTATTGGCCGCGCCAAGACTGACGCGCACCGCTCCGCGGGCGATTTCCGGCGCCACGCCCATGGCACGCAGGACATGCGACGGCTCCGGGTTGGCACTGGAACAGGCGGCGCCGCTGGCTACGGCAAAGCCCTCACGGTCGAGTTTACCAACCAGCGTCTCACCATCGATATCGGGGAAGGCGAAATAACTGGTGTTCGGCAAACGCGTTGCCTCGGTTGCAAATATCCGGGCACCCACTCCGGCCAGCCCGGCTTCCAGCTTCGCCTGCATGGCCCGCAAGCGAGCCGATAGTTCGGCAACGCGTTGCGCCGCAAGTTCCGCGGCAACGCCGAATCCGACGATTGCCGGCACATTCTCGGTGCCGGAGCGCAGACCGCGCTCATGGCCGCCGCCGGCGATCAGCGGCTGGACTTCGACCCGCTTGTCGAGGAGCAGTGCCGCCGCGCCTTTCGGGCCGTTGGCCTTGTGCGCCGACAGCGTCAGGGCATGGACGCCGGCCGCGTTGAGGGCACGGAAATCGACAGCCAGTTTACCCAGCGCCTGCACGGCATCGGTATGGAACCAGCCGCCGCCAGCCTTTGCGGCATCGGCCAGCGCCGGAATGTCCTGGATGACGCCGGTTTCGTTGTTGGCGAGCATGACCGAGACCAATGCGGGCTTGGCCAGCATGGCGGCGGCGTAATCGTCGGTTTTGACCCGGCCAGCGGCATCGACCGCCAGATTCCGGACTTGCCAGCCCTGGCGAGCCAACTGGGCGGCCGGCTTGAGTACGCAGGGGTGCTCGATGGCGCTGACGGCGAGCAGGCCAGGCTTGCGGCTGGCGGCAGCCCCCTTCAGGAAGAGGTTGTTGCTTTCGCTGCCGCCGCTGGTGAACACCACCTCTGTCGGATGCGCATTGACCGCTGCAGCGACCTGCTGGCGCGCCTCGTCGATGGCCTGACGGGCCCGCCGGCCGTATTCGTGACGGCTCGACGCATTGCCGTACTGGCTTTCCAGCCAGGGCAGCATGGCCGCCAGCACCGCTGGATCGAGCGGTGTCGTGGCGTTATGGTCGAGATAGACGGGGCGAAACATGATTGGATTCAGGCGACGGCCGGGATCTTTTGGCTGGCGCGGCCGCGCGGTTGCGGACCGAGACGGCGCTTATCCTTGATGACCACGGCGCCGGTGCCGCGCTTTTGCTTTTCGCGCAGGACCAGATCAGCCAGGGTGACCGAAGCAAGGTAATCGAACATCTTGGTGTTCAGCGTCGTCCACAGATCGTGGGTCATGCAGCGATGCTCGTCATGGCAGTTCTCGCGGCCGCCGCACTGCGTGGCATCGAGTTGCTCGTCGACGGCGCGGATGATGTCGGCCACCGGCACCAGTTCGAGCGGCCGAGCGATGCAGTAGCCGCCACCGGGGCCACGCACGCTGTCGACCAGCTTGTGGCGGCGCAGCTTGCCGAACAACTGCTCAAGGTAAGACAGCGAAATCTTCTGCCGCTCGCTGATGCTGGCCAGTGCCACCGGCCCTTCCTCGCCGCGCATGGCAAGGTCCATCATGGCCGTCACCGCAAAACGTCCTTTGGTCGTCAAACGCATTCGAAACTCCTAGCTGTTAGCTGCTAGATGTTAGCTGTTAGTGAAAAGCGCAAACCCCGCGCTTTTGACCACTCGATCCTAACTCCCTGGCAACTCGATCCAAATAACCTACTATCTCAGTCAACTATATCGAAGCCAGACAAAATTAGTCAACTATTTTGCTCAGGTATTTCGGATCGAAGGAATCGGCCTGATCGACTTCCTGGTCGCACTTGACGCCCTGGGCGTCGAGTTCCTTGACCAGCGAGGCCAGGCGCCGGTCGGTCTCGGCGGCGTGGTCGAGTAGCGCGTGGATGGCCTTGGCCAACGGATCGTCCTGGTCGCGGGCGACGGCATAGGCGGAGAAGCCGAGTTTTTCAGCCTGTTCCTCGCGCTGGCGGCTCTGCTCGGTGCGATCGAGGATGCGCCCCGGGTTGCCAACGGCGGTTGCCCCGGGCGGGACGGCCTTGGTGACGACGGCATTGGAACCGACCTTGGCCCCGGCGCCGATGACGATGGGGCCGAGCACTTTTGCCCCGGCGCCGATGACCACGCCGTTCTCCAGCGTCGGGTGGCGGCGCCCCTTGCTCCACGAGGTGCCGCCCAGCGTGACGCCGTGGTAGAGCGTGACGTCGTCGCCGATCACCGCGGTTTCGCCGACCACGACGCCCATGCCGTGGTCAATGAAGAAGCGGCGGCCGATGGTGGCGCCAGGATGGATTTCGATGCCGGTGAAAAAGCGCGACAGATGCGCCGTGAAGCGGGCCAGCCAGCGCAGGCGATGGCCCCACAGCCAGTGCGCGAGGCGATGCATGATCAGGGCGTGGATGCCGGGGTAACAGGTGAGCACCTCCCAGAACGAGCGCGCTGCCGGGTCGCGGTCAAAAACCGCACGGATGTCCTCACGCAGATGCCCGAACATGAAGCCTGATCTCCCTGTTTGAATTGTGGCGATTTTAAAATACTCGACTGAATTTGTCAGCTATTTGCGCCGAAGATTCAATGGAAATCGCGGCTTGAAGTCTCCAGCCGGCCAAGCCAGGCGGAGAGATCGACCAGACGCTTGGCGACCAGATGGACGACATCGCCTTCGATCTGCAGTTGCCCGAAGACGCCGAGCAACGTTGCGCCGAGCAGTTCGCGGCGCTGTTTTTCAACGAGTTGCGGGTGGACGACGACGTTGGTCAGTCCGCTTTCGTCCTCCAGTGTGACGAAGACGATGCCGGTCGCGGTGCCCGGCCGCTGACGGCCGACGACGATGCCGGCGGCGCGGACCAGGGCGCGATGGCCGGCGGCTTTGAGCGCGGTGGCGGTCAGGAAGCGGCGCTCGGCGAGATGCTGGCGGAGCAGCGTCAGCGGATGGGCGCGCAGGGTCAGGCCGAGGCTCTTGTAGTCGGCGACCAGGTTCTCGCCCTCGTTCGGCGCCGGCAGCGGGGTTTCCGGTTCGGTGACCGGCAGGCCGTCGAACAGGTCGCCCTGCACTACCGCCACCGCCTTTTCCACACTGGCCGCCCAGGCCGCCTGCCGACGATGGCCGGCCAGGCTGCGCAGGGCGTCGGCCGCGGCCAGCAGGTCGAGATCGCGGCGGCCCAGGCCGGCCCGGGCGGCGAGGTCGGCAATATTCAAAAATGGGCCTTTTTTCTGCCTGACCGTAGCAATCCGTTCCGCAGCCGCCGCCGACAGGCCGCCGATCTCGCGCAGGCCGAGGCGGACGGCGCCGGTTTCGTCGAGCCGGCTGTCCCAGTCGCTGGCCGTGACATCAGGCGGCAGCACGGTCACGCCGTGGCGGCGGGCGTCCTGGATCAGCAGCGACGGCGAATAGAAGCCCATCGGCTGGCTGTTCAGCAGGCCGCAGAGGAAAGCCGCCGGGTGATGACGCTTGAGCCAGGCCGAGGCATAGACGAGCAGCGCGAAGCTGGCGGCATGCGACTCGGGAAAACCGTATTCGCCGAAGCCCTGGATCTGCAGGATGATGCGCTCGGCAAATGCCGGCGGCAGGCCGTTGGCGGCCATGCCGGCGCGCAGCTTGTGTTCGAATGGTTCCAGCCCGCCCTTGCGCTTCCAGGCGGCCATCGCCCGGCGCAGCTGGTCGGCCTCGCCGGGCGTGAAGTTGGCGGCGACGACGGCCAGCTGCATGACCTGTTCCTGGAAGATCGGCACGCCAAAGGTGCGCGCCAGCACGGCGTCGACGGCCGGCGAGATTGCCTCGATGCGCTCCCTGCCCTGCCGCCGCTTCAGGTAGGGATGCACCATGTCGCCCTGGATCGGGCCGGGCCGGACCAGCGCCACCTCGACGACCAGATCGTAGAAATTGCGTGGTTTGAGGCGCGGCAGCATGGCCATCTGGGCCCGCGACTCGACCTGGAAGACGCCCATGCTGTCGGCGTGGCAGAGCATGGCGTAGGTGGCCGGGTCTTCGGCGGGAATATCCTGCAAATGCCACACCCCAAGGGTGCTTCCTTCGGGGCGCGGTCGGCCCGAAATTTTGGCCAAAATCGACAGCGTCCGGCGAATCGCCGTCAGCATGCCCAGCGCCAGGATATCGACCTTCATCAGGCCCATCGCGTCGAGGTCGTCCTTGTCCCACTGGATCACGCTGCGTTCGGCCATCGCGGCATTCTCGACCGGCACCAGCCGGGCCAGCGGCCCGCGCGAGATGACGAAACCGCCAACGTGCTGTGTCAGGTGGCGCGGAAAGCCGCGCAGGGCTTCGGCGATGGCCAGCCATTTTTCGACACGCGGCGCCTGCGGGTCGAGGCCGAGTTCGGCAAAACGCTGCGGCAATTGCTCGCGCTTGTCCCACCAGGCCAGCGAGGCGGTCAGCGCGTTGATCTGGGCGATGCCGAAACCAAGCGCCCGGCCGGCATCGCGCAGCGCGCCCTTGGTCCGCCAGGTGATCACGGCTGCGGCCAG
>CAIXSK010000291.1 GCA_903922075.1 uncultured beta proteobacterium
ACTTCGCATCATGAACGATGATCCTATTGAAGATGGCGGCGATTATAGCCGAACTGAACCGGTCCGCCTGACCGTTCCCGAAGCTTGTTCGGGCCGTCGGCTCGACCAGGTGCTGGCCGAATTGTTGCCCGAGCATTCCCGCAATCGCCTGCAGGGCTGGGTCCGCGACGGCTGCGTGCAGGTCGATGGCAAACCGGAAAGCGAACCCAAGCGCAAGGTGATGGGCGGCGAAGTGCTGCTCGTCGCCGAGCCGGAAGACGCGCGCCTGCTGCCCGACCAACCCGAGGATATCCCGCTCGACGTGGTCTACGAGGACGAGACGCTGCTCGTCATCAACAAGCCGGCCGGGCTGGTCGTCCACCCCGGCAGCGGCAACTGGAGCGGCACGCTGATGAATGCGCTGCTCCATCACGTGCCGGGCATCGAGGCGGTGCCGCGGGCCGGCATCGTGCATCGGCTGGACAAGGACACCAGCGGCCTGATGGTCGTCGCCAAGACGCTGGAGGCACAGACCGATCTGGTCCGCCAGTTGCAGGCGCGCACCGTGCGCCGCGTCTATCTGGCGCTGGCCGCCGGGGCGATGAAGCACGAAGGGACGGTCAACGAGCCAATCGGCCGCCATCCATCGCAGCGCATCAAGATGGCCATCGTGCCGGAAAATCGGGGCGGCAAGCCAGCGATCACCAACATCCGCATCCTCGAAGCCTTCACCTACACCACCTTCGTCGAGTGTTCGCTGGAGACCGGGCGGACGCACCAGATCCGCGTCCATATGGCGGCTATCCATCACCCGCTGGTCGGTGATCAGGTCTATGGCAAGCACAACCCGAAGTTGCCGGAATTCCACCGCCAGGCGCTGCATGCCACACGCCTCGGCCTGGTTCATCCGCTGACCGGCCTGAAAATGCAGTGGGAAGTGCCGCCGCCGGAGGATATGCGCGACCTGCTCGATCATCTGCGCTATGGCTGACGTGTTGGTTCCGGACTGGCCGGCGCCGGCCAACGTGCGGGCGCTGCAGACGCTGCGTTCCGGCGGCTGCAGCCCGGCGCCGTGGAACAGTTTCAATCTCGGCGACCATGTCGGCGACGATCCGGCGCATGTCGCGGCCAACCGGGCCGCGCTACGCGCCCATTTGCCGGCTGAACCGCTGTGGCTGAACCAGGTGCACGGCAATGCTACGGTCGAAGGCAAAAATTGGCCAAAATCGAAAACGGCCGATGCCTCTTTTTCCCGGCAGCCGCAAACGGTTTGCGCCGTGATGACCGCCGACTGCCTGCCGGTCCTTTTTTGCGACCGGGCTGGAACAGTCGTTGCCGCCGCCCATGCCGGATGGCGCGGCCTGGCGGGCGGGGTGCTCGAAGCGACGATCGCCGGCATGGCCGTGCCGGCTAACCAACTGCTCGCCTGGCTGGGGCCGGCCATCGGCCCGCAAGCCTTTGAAGTTGGTGACGAAGTGCGTGCCGCTTTCATCGCCGACGATGCAGGGGCAGCCGCCTGTTTCGTGGCCAAGGTGCCGGGTAAATGGCTGGCCGATATCTACGAATTGGCCCGCCGCCGACTGCAACGTGCCGGTGTCGTGGCCATCTGTGGCGGCGACCGGTGCACCGTCAGCGAGCCGGAACGTTTCTTCTCCTATCGCCGCGACGGCGTGACCGGTCGCCAGGCCACGCTGATCTGGTTGGCCAACGGCGTATAATCCGCCGCTTTTCATCGAACAGCATTCCGTGAGCACTCTTTCCTGGATCATTGCCGTATCGCTCGCCGGTGGCGTGCTCAGCGTTGCTGCGGCGGCCGCCCTGAGCATTTCGGTTGGCACCCACCGCGTCAGCATGCTGATCTCCTACGCGATCGGCGCGCTGCTCGGCGCGGCCTTCCTGGAAATCCTGCCGCACGCGCTGGAACACGGCGATCCGCATCGCATGGCGGCGACCGTCCTGTTCGGCATCATGGTCTTCTTCGTGCTGGAAAAACTGGTCCTCTGGCGCCACTGCCACCACGACCACTGCGAGGCGCACGAAGCCCATGCCCCGGCCCACGACCACGGGCGCTCCGGCCTGCTCATCCTGGTCGGCGACACCTTCCACAATTTTGTCGACGGCATCCTGATCGCGGCGGCTTTCCTTGAAAGCACCGAGCTCGGCATCGTCACCGCGCTGGCCATCATCGCCCACGAAATTCCGCAGGAAGTCGGCGATTATCTGATCCTGCTCCACTCCGGCTACAGCCGGCTGCGCGCGCTCGCCTTCAACCTGCTGTCCAGCCTGGCGACGCTGGTTGGCGCGATGCTCGCCTACTTTGCCCTGTCGGAACTGAGCAGCTGGATTCCGTCGCTGCTCGGCCTGGCTGCCGCGAGCATGATCTATGTCGCCGTCGCCGACCTGATTCCCGGCCTGCACAAGCGCACGGAACTGAAGGCGACCGTGCAGCAGGTGCTATTGATCGGGGACGGTATCGCCTCGATCGACATCGTCCGGGCGCTTGTTGGCGAGTTATTCGCGATGTGCCCGGCGTTGTCGCCGG
>CAIXSK010000292.1 GCA_903922075.1 uncultured beta proteobacterium
GCCTTCGCCATCGCGGATCAGGCCATGCACGTAAACATGCTTGAACGGGATCTTGCCGGTGATGTGCTTGGTCATCATGACCATGCGGGCGACCCAGAAGAAAATGATGTCGAAGCCGGTGACCAGCACCGACGACGGCAGGTATTGCTGCAACACCTGATTGGCCGCATCGGTCGCCTCGTCGCCGCTCCAGTCCAGCGTCGAGAACGGCCACAGGGCGGACGAATACCAGGTGTCGAGGACATCCTCGTCGCGGGTCAGCTGGCCGGCGTAACCGGCCTTGTCCGCCTGGTGACGGGCTTCCGCCTCGTTCTGGGCGACAAAGACTTCGCCATTGACGCCGTACCAGGCTGGAATCTGGTGGCCCCACCACAGCTGGCGGGAGATGCACCAGTCCTGGATGTTGTTCAGCCACTGGTTGTAGGTATTGACCCAGTTTTCCGGATAGAACTTGATCTCGCCGGAGTGGACGACCTCAAGGGCCTTCTCGGTGATTGATTTGCCATCGGCGCCCGGCTTGGACATGGCGACGAACCACTGGTCGGTCAGCATCGGCTCGATGACGACGCCGGTGCGGTCGCCGCGCGGCACCTTCAGCTTGTGCTTGTCGACCTTGACCAGGATGCCTTCGGCTTCGAGGTCGGCGACGACGGCCTTGCGGGCGTCGAAGCGGTCCAGGCCACGGTATTTTTCCGGCGCGTGGTCGTTGATCTTGCCGTCCAGCGTCAGGATCGAGATCATCGGCAGGCCGTGGCGCTGGCCGACGGCGTAGTCGTTGAAGTCGTGCGCCGGCGTGACCTTGACGCAACCGGTGCCGAATTCGAGATCGACGTAGCTGTCGGCGATGATCGGGATTTCCCGGCCGGTCAGCGGCAGCTTGACCATCTTGCCGATCATCGCCTTGTAGCGTTCGTCTTCCGGGTGCACCATCACGGCGGTGTCGCCGAGCATGGTTTCCGGACGGGTCGTGGCGACGACCAGGCTATCGCTGCCATCGGTCAGCGGGTAGCGGATCTGCCACATGAAGCCGTCTTCTTCCTCCTGGACGACTTCGAGGTCGGAGACCGCGGTGTGCAGTTTCGGGTCCCAGTTGACCAGCCGCTTGCCGCGGTAGATCAGGCCTTCGTTGTAGAGGCGGACGAAGGTTTCGGTGACGACCTTGTTGAGGCCGGCATCCATCGTGAAGCGCTCGCGCGTCCAGTCCGGGCTGGTGCCCATCCGGCGCATCTGCTTGGTGATCGTGTTGCCCGAGTATTCCTTCCATTCCCAGACTTTCTCCAGGAACTTTTCGCGGCCGAGATCGTGGCGGGAAACGCCCTGGGCGTCCAACTGTCGCTCGACGACGATCTGGGTGGCGATACCGGCGTGGTCGGTACCCGGCTGCCACAGCGTGTTGTGGCCGCGCATCCGGTAGTAGCGGGTCAGCGCGTCCATGATCGTCTGGTTGAAGCCGTGACCCATGTGCAGCGTGCCGGTAACGTTGGGCGGCGGCAGCAGGATGCAGAAATTATCCTGCTTGTTACGGTCGACGCCGGCGGCGAAGTAATTCTGGCCTTCCCACTCGGGGTACCAGCGACGTTCGATATCGGCCGGCTCAAATGCTTTGGCGAGTTCCATGGACTTGTCGGAAAAGGGGAAAACCCCAAATTATACCGGAGCATGGCCCCGGTATCGGCGCGATCTCAGTCCAGCGCCGTATGGCTGGCGATCATTTCCTGCTCGGCCAGGAAGTCGCGTACCGTCGATTCGATGATGCGGGGCAATTCGGCGCTCAGCCGCTGCTCGACGCGGCGGGCCAGTTCATGGACGAGCAGGTCGCGCAGGCCGGGGTCGAGGGCTGGCGAGGGTGCGGCGCTTGGTGCAGCTTCTTCTGCCAGGGCCACGGCGCTGGGTATTTCTGCGGGTGGGGCGGCGATCATTGCGGCGACCGCCTCTTCAGGCCATTCCTCGGTCGCTGCGACGTTAGTGGTCGGAGCAGGCTCGGCATCAAGCAGTAGCGGAATGTCATCGTCGTCGATGGCGTCGGTCAGCACCGGAACGTCGTCGAATTCGCTGTCGGTCTGGCGCTTGCGGTGCATCAGCGCATCGGCGCGGGCGAGGATGGGGCTGGGCAAGGGCGTTCCTTAGCGGTCGCTGAGATCGAAGTAGCGGACGTCGCAGCCGCGCTCCTTGTAGAGCTTGACGCGGTCGCGGGCGGCCGTGCGGTCGTCTTCGTCCTGGCCGACGACTTCGATCAGGCTCTGGAAGCGCGAAAACCCCGGCGGGATTTCGCGGCTGAGATTCATCAGGCGCTCGTCTTGCGCGATGCTTTCCAGCGTGTCGGTGATCAGGATGGGCGTTTCAGCAGCGAGCGGCGAGTCGGCCCGGCAGTGCGGGACGAAGCTGAGCGCCGCATGGGTCCACAGCATACGGTCGAGGCTGCTGGCCACCTCTTTTTCGCGGGCATAGACCAGCATCGGTTTTTTCTTGGCGTAGGCGCCGCTCAACAGCGCGCAGGCGGCGGCGATCTTGTCGGCTGCGCCATGGTAGAAAAAAACCTGGGTCAATTGAGCTTGCCCGCGCGTTGCAGCAGGTAATGCGTCAGCATTGGCACCGGCCGTCCGGTGGCACCCTTGTCGGCGCCGGATTTCCAGGCGGTGCCGGCAATGTCGAGGTGTGCCCACTCGAATTTCTTGGTGAAGCGCGACAGGAAGCAGGCCGCCGAGATGGCGCCGCCATAGCGGCCGCCGATATTGGCCATGTCGGCGAACGGGCTCTTCAGCAGATCCTGGTAATCGTCCCACAGCGGCATGTGCCAGGCGCGATCGTTGGCTTCTTCGCCGGCCTCAAGCAGGTCGCGGGCGAGGCCGTCCTTGTTGGCAAACAGGCCGGTGGCGACGGAGCCCAGAGCGACAACGCAGGCGCCGGTCAGCGTGGCGACGTCGATCACGGTATCAGGCTCGAAGCGCTCGACATAGGTCAGGGCATCGCACAGGATCAGGCGCCCCTCGGCATCGGTGTTGAGGATTTCGATGGTCTGCCCCGACATCGAGGTGACGATGTCGCCGGGGCGGCTGGCGTTGCCACCCGGCATGTTCTCGGTGGCCGGAACGACGATGGTCAGATTGATCGGCAGCGCCATGCGGGCAACGGCGCGCATGGTGCCGAGCACGCTGGCGGCGCCGCACATGTCGTACTTCATTTCGTCCATGTCGGCGCCCGGCTTCAGCGAAATGCCGCCGGTGTCGAAGGTGACGCCTTTGCCGACCAGAACGACCGGCTTGTCGCCGGCTTTGCCGCCCTGGTGGGTGAGGATGATCAGCTTCGGCGGCTGGTGCGAGCCGCGCGCCACGGAGAGCAGCGAGCCCATGCCGAGTTTTTCCATGTCGGCGCGGTCGAGAATTTCGCAACCCAACTTGAGTTCCTTGGCCATGGCCTGCGCCTGCTCGGCCAGGTAGGTCGGATGGCAGACATTCGGCGGCAAATTGCCCAAAGTCTTGGTCATGGCCATGCCTTCGGCGATGGCGATGCCCTGGGTCAGCGCCTCCTCGGCTGGTGCCAGTTCGTTGCGGCGTTCGACGCTGAGCGTCAGTTTGCGCAGTGGCCGACGTATCTCTTCCTTCTTGCTCTTGAACTGGTCGAACTTGTAGGTGGCATCCAGAGCGATGATCGCCGTCTGGCGAACGCGCCAGGCGATGCTGCGTTTACGGACGGTCAGTTCGGTCAGGAAAATGGAGGCGTCGAAGGCACCGGTTTCGTTCAGCACTTTGACCGTGGTGCGGATGGCGCCAGCAAATTCCTTTTCTTTGAATTCCTTTTCCTTGCCCAGGCCGACGAGCAGGATGCGGTCGCAGAGTGTGGCCGGGACATTGTGCAGCAGCAGGGTGCTGCCGGCCTTGCCTTCCATGTCGCCACGGCGGACGATGTCGGAAATGTAGCCGCCGGATGCCTTGTCGAGCAATTCGGCAGGAAGTGTCAGTTTCCTCGATTCAAATACTCCGACCACGACGCAGGCGCTACGCTGTTTTTCCGGGCTACCGCTTTTTATGCTAAATTCCACAAGCTGCTCCTGATCAGGGAAATATCAGTATTCGAGGGATTATCCTCGTATTTTTTCGGTTTCGTCAAAGCATGATATTCGAGCGTGCCGTACGGCGTGAGTTCGCTCAGGCAGCTGCCGGCATCAGCGTAGCGCTGCTGGCCATCCTGACCTCCACACAATTGATCCGCTTGCTCAAGGATGCGGCGGGCGGTCGCATTGTTCCGGAAGCCGTCGCTTCGCTGCTTGGCTTCGCGGCCCTGAATTTCATGCCGATTCTGCTGTCGTTGACGCTGTTTGTCTCGATTTTGCTGAGTTTATCCAGAAGTTACCGCGACTCGGAAATGGTCGTCTGGTTTTCGTCAGGACTGCCGCTGACCGCCTGTGTGCGCCCGGTGATCAAATTTGCGCTGCCCATTGTCCTGGCCATTGCGCTGCTGGCCGGTTTTCTTTCGCCATGGGCGAACTACCAAACGGCTGACTATCGGCAGCGTCTGGCGGCAAAGAGCGAGTTATCCCAGGTCTCGCCGGGCGTGTTTCGCGAGGTCAAAAAGGGGGGGCGGGTATTCTTCGTCGAGGCATTGTCCAGCGATGCCAGTCAGGTTGGGAACGTGTTTGTGGCTTCGGTTCAGGAAGGCAAGCTGGGTGTGGTGATGTCAAATTCCGGGCACCAGGAAGTCGCTGCCAACGGAGACCGCTTTGTCGTCCTCGA